>CAZTZW010000413.1:0-2996 GCA_964618085.1 uncultured Elusimicrobia bacterium | reverse complement strand
CCGCCGCCGGCCGCCGCCGCTTCGCCCGCGTTCCCCGAGGCGGCCGGTCCCGCGGGCCTGCTCTCTCCCGAGACCGCGGGCCAGCTCGCCCCGGCGACGTTCAAGGTCCGCTTCGAGACGACCAAGGGACCCTTCGTCGTCGCGGTCACCCGCTCCTGGTCGGCGATGGGCGCCGACCGCTTCTACAACCTGATCAAGATCGGCTACTACGACGACGTCGCCTTCTTCCGCGTGCTGCCCGGCTTCATGGCCCAGGTCGGCATCCACGGCAACCCCGCGGTCAACGCCAAGTGGCGCGGCGCCCGCATCGCCGACGACGTCCGCGAGAAGTCCAACGTGCGCGGCCGCGTGACCTTCGCCACGGGCGGCCCCAACACGCGCACGACCCAGATCTTCTTCAACTACGGCGACAACGCGCGGCTCGACGGCATGGGCTTCTCGCCCTTCGGCGAGGTCGTCGAGGGCATGGAGGTCCTGGACTCCCTCTACGGCGGCTACGGCGAGGGCTATCCCAGCGGCGGCGGCCCCGACCAGGGCCGCGTCCAGTCCGAGGGCAACGCCTACCTGCGGCGCGACTTCCCGAAGCTGGACTACATCAAGACCGCCCGCCTCTTGTAAGCTTGGTATAATCCCGTCGGTGACCACCGACGAAGACCAGCTCAAAGCCCTCGGCTACGAGTCCAAGTTCGACCGCACCATGAGCTTCTGGGAGAACTTCTCCCTGGGGTTCACCTACCTCTCCCCCGTCGTCGGCGTCTACAGCGTCTTCGCCATGGCCCTGAAGGCCGGCGGGCCGCCGATGTTCTGGAACTACCTCCTGGTGGGCCTCGGCCAGTTCCTGGTCTGCCTCGTCTTCGGCGAGATCGTATCGCAGTACCCCATCTCCGGCGGCCTCTACCCCTGGTCGGCCCGTCTCGTGGGCAAGAAGTGGGCGTGGATGGCGGCCTGGGTGTACGGCTGGGCGCTGTTCACGACGGTCGCGGCCGTCGCCGTCGGCGGCGCGCCCTTCCTGGCCCAGCTCCTGGGCATGGAGCTCTCGCCCTCCACCTCCATCTGGGTCGCGGTGGCCATGGTCGCGGTCTCGACCATGCTGAACCTCTCGGGCACGCGCCTGCTCGCCAAGGTCGCCTTCTTCGGCTTCATCTGCGAGCTCGTCGGCGCCATCGCCGTCGGCGGCTACCTGCTCGTCTTCGCGCGGCACCAGCCCTTCTCCGTGCTCTTCGACACCACGGGCTTCGGCTCAGGCGCGGGCTACCTGCCCGCCTTCCTCGCCTCCTCGGTGGCGGCCATGTTCTGCTACTACGGCTTCGAGGCCTGCGCCGACGTCGCCGAAGAGACGCCTAACGCCGCGACCGCCATCCCCAAGTCCATGCGCATGACCATCTACGTCGGCGGCGGCGCCGCCAGCCTGGTCTGCCTGGCGTTGCTGCTCGCCGTGCCCGACCTGGCCGCCGCCATTTCCGGCGCGGACAAGGACCCGGTGGCCACGACCCTCCAGGCCGCCTTGGGCATGACGGGCTTCAAGGCCGTCATCGCGGTCGTCATGGTCTCCTTCATCTCCTGCCTGCTCTCGCTCCAGGCGGCCGCGAGCCGCCTGCTCTACGCCTTCGCCCGCGACGGGATGATCTTCGCCTCCGAGCCGCTGGCCAAGCTCTCCCCGACCACCAAGGTGCCCACGACGGCCCTGCTCGTCACCGGCGTCCTGCCCGCCCTCATCGCGAGCATGGGCCACTGGCTCCAGGACGCGGTGAACACCATCATCAGCTTCGCGGCCATCGGCATCTACATCGCCTTCCAGATGGTCGTGGCGGCGGCGCTGTACGCGCGGCTGGCGAACGGCTGGAAGCCGTCCGGCAAGTTCACCTTGGGCGGCGCGGGCCTGACCGTCAACGCCCTCGCGCTGGCCTACGGCACGGGCGCGGTGGTCAACATGATCTGGCCGCGCACGCCCGACGCGCCCTGGTTCGTCAACTACGCCATGCTCTTCACCACGTCCGTCGTCATCGCCGCCGGCCTCGTCTACCTGGCCGCGGGCCGGCCGCACGAGAAAGCCGCTAGGGCTTAGCCGTCAGGTACACGTCGACGACGCGCTGCCACGCCGCGCGGGCTTCCGTACCCGTCAGGGCCACGTCGCGGCAAGCAGGCGGGCGCTCGGCGGACATGCCTTGCGCGTACAGCCGCCCGACGAAGTCGCAGCGCGACGCTTCCTCCGCCGCGCCGTCGAGTCTCAGCACGAGGGTCGTGGACTCGTTCGAATGTCGCCCATCCTTGAGCGGGGCGCGCCGGTGCAGGAACAGCTCCAGACGGTCATATTCGGCGGCCTTGCGCGGCGCTTTAGGATCCTCGGGAACGGGCGTCGCCCCGGGCCCCTCCTTTTTTCGCGCGTTCGGGTCCGCGGAGAACGCGGCCAAGGCCTCGACCTTGTCGATCGCGCCGTCAGGTCCCGGGACGTCCTTGCTCAGGCCCCGCCGCCCGTCCTCCAGCAAAGTGCCTTCACGCGTGAGGCTCTCCATGAGCCGGTGGATCTCGCGGCGCGGATAGTCCGACTTCACCCGGTCCACGGATGAATCGCGCGCTCCGACCCACAAAGGCATCGCCGCCAACAGGAACGCCGCTGAAGTGATCATGCCGGGAGTATAGACTGGGATTGCTATAATGACAAGATGAAGACCGCTCTCATGCTCATCGACGGCGAACTCGTCAAAGCCAAGTCCGGCAAGACCCGCGACATCATCGATCCCGCCAACGGCGAGGTCCTCGCGAAGGTCCCCGAGGGCGACCGCGCCGACGCCAAGGCGGCCATCCTCGCGGCCCGCAAGGCGTTCGACTCCGGCGCCTGGCGCAAGACCACGGCCCAGGACCGCGGCAAGCTCCTCCTCAAGATGGGCGATGAGATCCGCGCCCGCGCCAAGGAGCTGGCCGAGCTCGAGGTGCGCAACATGGGCAAGCCCCTCGCCGAGGCCGAGTACGACGTCGCCGACGCGGCCAACTGCTTC
>CAZTZW010000412.1:0-2997 GCA_964618085.1 uncultured Elusimicrobia bacterium | reverse complement strand
GAGCGCGAGATGGGCATCGAGTCCCTCGCGGAGAACCTCGAACTTGTCTACTGGGAAGGCGACAACGACTTCGACGCGGACGAGGGCGACGGCTTCTTCTCGCAGATGACTGCGGGCGGCACGACGAACATCAACAACTTCGACCTCCGTGGGACGTACCTCACGTTCGACAAGCTCATCGACTACCTCGCGGGCGTGATCCGCTACGGGTACGAGGGCAAGCCGAACAAGCTGTACCTCGATGCGGCTCTCTGGGCCCCGCTCGCGAAGGAAGCCGAGGCGCTGGCCGGCGACCGCCAGCGCGCCGAGGCCGTCGCCGCCAAGGAGGCCGAGCTGCGCTACCGCGCGGGCTCCTTGTGGACGCCCGAGCGCCTGCGCGAGCACGCGCGCTCGCGCATCGGCGGGCGTCCCTTCATCCTCGTCGCCAACCGCGAGCCCTACCGGCACGTGCGCGACGGCGCGAAGGTGCGCGTGGAGATGCCGGCCAGCGGCCTGGTGACGGGCGTCGAGCCCATCCTGCGGGCCTGCGGCGGCACCTGGGTCGCGCACGGCGACGGCACCGCCGACCGCGAGACCGCGGACGCCAAGGGCCGGCTCCCCGTCCCTCCCGAGAGGCCGCAGTACACGCTGCGCCGCCTCTGGCTGGAGCCGGAGGCCGTCCAGGGCTTCTACGAAGGCTTCTCCACCGAGGGCCTATGGCCGCTCTGCCACATCGCGCACACCCGCCCCTTGTTCAAGGCCTCGGACTGGGCGCATTATCAGGAGGTCAACCGACTCTTCGCCGAGGCCGCGCTGGAGGAGGCCGAGGGCCACGACGCCCCCGTCTTCCTCATCCAGGACTACCACTTCGCCCTCGTGCCGCGGATGCTGAAGACGGCGCGTCCCGACGCGCGGGTCGCCCTGTTCTGGCACATCCCCTGGCCCAACGCCGAGGCCTTCGGCATCTGCCCGTGGCAGAAGGAGCTGCTCGACGGCATGCTGGGCGCCGACCTCATCGGCTTCCACACGCAGTTCCACTGCAACAACTTCTTCGACACGGCCGACCGCGCGCTGGAGTGCCGCATCGACCGCGAGCGCTTCGCCGTCCTGCGCGGCGGGCACGCGTCCTACGTCAAGCCCTTCCCCATCAGCATCGCCTTCCCGGACGACGACAAGGCGCCCGCGGAGGACCGCGCCGCCCTGCGCGCGCGGCTCCTCAAGGAGGCCGGCGTCCCGCCCGCGGAGTTCATGGCGGTCGGCGTGGACCGCGTCGACTACACCAAGGGCATCCTCGAGCGCTTCCGCGCCGTCGAGCGCTTCTTGGACAAGAACCCGTCCTACGTCGGGCGCTTCAGCTTCGTGCAGATCGGCGCGCCCAGCCGCACGACCATCCCCCGCTACCGCGACTTCCTCAAGGAGGTCGAGACCGAGGCCGCGCGCATCAACGCCCGCTTCGCCGCGCCGGGGGCGCGCGCCATCGTCCTGCGCGCCCGGCATCACAGCCACGAGGAGATCGGCCCTTGGTACCGCGCCGCCGACGCCTGCCTCGTGACCTCCCTGCACGACGGGATGAACCTCGTGGCCAAGGAGTTCGTCGCGTCGCGCTCCGACGACGACGGCGTGCTCATCCTCAGCCGCTTCACCGGCGCCGCCCGCGAGCTGGGCGAGGCCCTCCTGGTCAACCCCTACGACGCCGAAGGCACGGCCGACGCCCTGCGCCAGGCGCTGGAGATGCCCGCGTCGGAGCGCCGGACCCGCATGAGCGGCCTGCGCCGCGTGGTGCGAGAGAAGAACGTCTATCGCTGGGCCGGGCAGCTCATCACGGAGCTGACGTCCGTGCGCGCGAGAGAGGAAGCGCTGTCGTGAGGCTCCGCGGCAAGCGCGTCCATCCGAGCCCGCGCCTGCTGCTGCTGCTCGATTTCGACGGCACGCTCTCCGAGACCGCCGACCGTCCCGAGGACGCCAAGCTCTCCCTGCGCCGCCGCCGGCTGCTGGCGACGCTCAACAGCGGCGGGCGCCAGGTCGCCCTCGTCAGCGGCCGCTCGCTGGAGCATCTTCGCATGCTGACCGGCGCGCCGCCCGGCATCGTCCTCGCGGGGAACTTCGGCCTCGAGATCGACGCGGAGGACTGGCGCTGGCGCCACCCGCGCCTGGCGTCCTGCGAGGCGCCGTTGGGCGAGCTGGCTCTCGAGCTGGAGCGGCGCCTCGACGGCATCCCCGGCGCCTTCCTCGAGTACAAGGGCATCGGCCTGGCCGTGCACTACCGCGCGGTCAAGCGCGTCCTCCGCCGCGTCCTGCGCCGGCGCCTGGCGCCGCTCTTCGCCCGGGCCAAGCCCGCGGGTCTGGCCTGGCACCTCGGCGACCGCGCCTGGGAGGTCATGCCCGACGTGGACTGGGCCAAGAAGGAGGCCTCGCTCATGCTGTGGCGCCGCTTCGGCCGGCCGCGCCTGCTGTCCATCGGCAACGACGAGAGCGACGAGGGCATGTTCCTGGCCACGCGCGGCCGCGGCAGCTCCTTCCGCGTCGGCGCGTTCAAGAACAGCGCGGCGGACGGGTCCCTGCACAGCGTGCGCGCCGTGTGGCGCCTGCTCGAATCCTTGCTCGTGTCCGACTCCCGCCGCCGCCCCATCCGCTGAGCGGCGGTCGAAAATCGGCTATGATGCGCGTATGCGCAAGCCCGTCCTGCTCTTCGACGGCGACTGCGGCTTCTGCCGCCTGTGGATCGGACGCTGGCGCGCCCTGACCGGCGACGCTGTCGACTACGAGCCCTATCAGGAGGCCGGACGCCGCTTCTCGAAGATCCCCGCCGAGGAGCTTCCCCGCTCCGTTCACCTCATCGAGCCGAGCGGCCGCGTCACGGGCGGGGCACTGGCCGTGTTCCGAGCCGTCTCGCACGCGCGCGGATGGGGCTGGCTCGCGGCGCTCCATGAGCGCGTGCCGCCCTTCGCCGCCGTCTCCGAGGGCGTGTACGGCTTCATCGCCGCGCGCCGCCCCGTCTTCTCGCGGGTCACGCGCGCG
>CAZTZW010000411.1:0-3001 GCA_964618085.1 uncultured Elusimicrobia bacterium | reverse complement strand
GGCCCGGGAGCATGGCGGCGTCGACGGCGCCCGCGCCGGGCCGGAAGCCGGCGGGCGCCGTCGCGAAGGCGGTCTTGTGGGCGGCCCGCGCCACCGCCGCGCGCTCGAGCACGTCCTGCGGCCGGGGCGCGTCGGGATGGCCCGCCATCAAGGTCAGGACCGGGTCTCCGGGGATGCGCACGGCCAGCTCCACGCGGCCGTTGGCGAGCCAGGGCGCGAGAGCGGACTTGGCCAGCGGCGTCGCCATCGCGGGCGTCAGTCCCACGGTGAGCTTCAGGTCCGAGCGGTCGCGCAGCAGGGCGTCCAGGCGGCTCCACTGCATGAAGGATTCGTCGGGCAGCCACACGGGCGCGCTGGGAAGCGGCTCTGCCGCCGAGCCGGGGACGCATAGGAGCAGGGCCGGCCAGAGCGCGCTCACGGCGCCCTCCGCACCGACACGCGGCGGCCTTCCGGTCCGTCGGCCGTGTCCGCCTTGGGGTCGACCTTCGGCTCGCCGTCCTCGAGGAAGAGGTACTTGCGGCGTCCAGGCGGCACCGGCACCACGATGGACCAGTTCCCGTCCCGGCCCTTGTTGAGCCTCAGCAGTCCGGGCGCCCAGGCGTTGAAGTCGCCGACCAGCTCCACGCTCTTGGCTTTCGCGGCGTGATAGCGGAACTCGACGGGCACGAGCTCAAGGGGCTCGTCGCGGCCGCCCGAGTGGGGGGTGAAGCGGGTGACGGTGGCGCGCAGGGGCGCGGGCTCCCAGCCGGACATGAAGCCCGCGTAGTCGCGCAGGGCCGTCATCCACTCGATGGATGGGACGGTGATGACGCCGAGCACCACCGCGAACGCGCCCCAGAACGCCCATTTCCCGCCCTTGTCCACGCCGCCATTTTACCTATAATCGGAGGGCACAGGAGCCGTCACCCCAAATCAGGTAAAATAGAGCCATGAACGCCAAGACCGCCGCCCCCAACCCCTCTATGCCCATCGAACGCAAGGAAGCCCACGAGTCCAACCCCTGGCACCAGGCCATGGAGCAGCTGGACCGCGCCGGCCGCGCGATGAAGCTCGAGCCCTTCGCGCTCGAGCGCCTGCGCCACTGCAAGCGCATCCTGACCGTCTCGGTCCCCGTGAAGATGGACGACGGCTCGGTGAAGGTGTTCGAGGGCTACCGCATCCAGCACAACATGGACCGCGGTCCCGCCAAGGGCGGCATCCGCTACCACCCGTCGGTGTCCCTCGACGAGGTCAAGGCGCTCTCCTTCTGGATGACCATGAAGTGCGCGGTCGTGAACCTCCCCTACGGCGGCGCCAAGGGCGGCATCATCTGCGACCCCAAGAAGATGTCCCGCGGCGAGATCGAGCGCATGACCCGGCGCTATACGGCGGAAATCTCCATCATCATCGGCCCGGACAAGGACATCCCCGCGCCCGACGTGAACACCAACGCCGAGGTCATGGCGTGGATCATGGACACCTACTCGATGACCATCGGCTACTCCTGCCCCGGCGTCGTCACGGGCAAGCCCATCGAGATCGGCGGCTCCCTCGGCCGCAACGAGGCCACGGGCCGCGGCGTGTTCTACGTCACCCGCGAGCTGGCCGCCCGCGGGAACTTCGACCTGCGCAAGGCGACCGTCGCCGTGCAGGGCTTCGGCAACGTCGGCTCCAACGCGGCCAACATCTTCGTCGAGCACGGGACCAAGGTGGTCGCCATCTCCGACGTCGGCGGCGGCCTCTACGACCCCACGGGCCTCGACCTCCACGACATCATGGAGTACCGCAAGAAGAACGACACCATCGCGGGCTACCCCAAGGCCGAGAAGGTCGACGTCGAGAAGTTCATCGAGCTGCCCTGCGACATCCTCATCCCCGCGGCCATGGAAGGCACCATCACCAAGGCCAACGCGGACAAGATCAAGGCCAAGTACATCATCGAGGGCGCCAACGGCCCCACGACCAACGAGGCCGACAAGATCCTCTTCGAGAAGGGCATCACCGTGGTGCCCGACATCCTGGCCAACGCCGGCGGCGTCACCGTCTCCTACTTCGAGTGGGTGCAGGACATGCAGGCCTACTTCTGGAGCGAGAAGGACATCAACGCCCGCCTCCAGGACATCATCGTCGGCGCCTTCACCGAGGTCTACGAGATGTCCAAGAAGGAGAAGGTGGACATGCGCATGGCCGCCTTCATGGTCGGCCTGCGCCGCCTCGGGAAAGCCGCGAGCATCCGCGGGATGTACCCGTAAGGATCCGAGCGTGAACGCGACGTCCGATCGGCGCGGCGAGGTCATCCTCGTCGCGCCGAACGCTTTCAAGGGCAGCCTGAGCGCGAAAGACGCCGCGCGCGCCATGGCCCGCGGGGTCCGCCGCGTCCGTCCCGACGCGAAAATCGTTCTCATGCCCATCGCCGACGGCGGCGACGGCCTCATCGACGTCCTCCGCGGCGCCGAAGGCGGCGCGCTCATCCCCATATCCGTCCACGGCCCTTCGGGCGAGAAGCGCCGCGCCTCGTACCTGTGGCTTCCCAAGACGAAGACCGCCGTCATCGAGATGGCTCGCGCGTCGGGGCTGGCCCTCGTGCCGCCGTCGAAGCGCCGCGTCATGACGGCGACCTCGCGCGGGACCGGAGACCTCATCCGCGACGCCGTGCGCCGCGGCGCGCGGACCATCGTGGTCGGCATGGGCGGCGCGGCCTGCAACGACGGCGGCGCCGGCATGGCCCGCGCTTTGGGAGCCCGCCTGCTCGACGCCTCCGGGAATGAGCTGCCCGACGGGGCCGAGCCGCTGCTGCGTCTGGCCCGCGTCGAGGACACGGCCGTACGCGCGCTGCTGTCGGGCGTGAAGGTGCTCGCCCTCTCCGACGTGACCAACCCCCTGCTCGGCCCACGGGGCTCGGCCCGTACCTACGGCCCGCAGAAGGGCGCGGCGCCCGCGCAGGTACGCGTGCTGGAGAAGGCTCTGACGAACTACGCCGCCGTCGTCGCGCGCGACCTGGGCGTGAAGGTCGCGGCCGTCC
>CAZTZW010000410.1:0-3006 GCA_964618085.1 uncultured Elusimicrobia bacterium | reverse complement strand
GGTAGCCAAGGTGGACATCTTGTTGGTGGCTTCAGAAATTTTCTCTTCGGCGGCGGCGGCAGTCTTGCGCTGAATGCTCATGCTTTCCTTCACCAAAGACTCTACGGCCTTGGTGCCTTCTGCTTGCGCGCGGGTCAAAGCGCCCAGGCTCATGACCAGGCCGCCGAGTCCCTTGTTCCCGGAGGCGAACATCTGGCGCGCGACGTCCAAGGTCACCTCGCCGGGAGGAGCGACGCTCGCGGGGCAGTCCGGGCAAGAGATGGTGAACTCCGCGAAGCGGCGGCGGCAGGCGGCCTGATCCCCGTCCGCGGCCGGTCGGATGTGCTGGAAGCGCGCCGTCGCGTCCCCGGGCGTCTCCGCCGGAGCCTCGAGCGTCTCGCCCAAGCCGTCCGGAGGAGTACGGACTCCCAGGTCGACGAGCAGTCCCGTGGATCCGGGCGTGCAGGCCTCTTCCGCCGCGCTCCTGCGGGGCCCCGTGGGCGTCGGCTCCGCCGCCGCCCAGACGGAGGCGGCGAGCAGGATGAGGAGGGCCTTCGGGAGGGAAGGGGGGCCCATCCTCGTTAGGATAGGTCCGGGACCCCCGGATTTCAAGCCCTTCCCGAACCTTGCTATGATGTCGCCATGAAGCGCCTCCTCCCCCTCTTCTTCCTCCTGTCCGCCGCGTGCGCCGCGCCAGGCACGGCGGGCATCAAGAAATGGACCTCCCTCGACTCCGACAACCCAGCGACGGAGCACGTCGTCGCGCGGACCGCGGAGCAGTGGCAGGCGCTGTGGCTGAAGGTCGGCGCTCCGGCCCCCGAGGCCGACATGACCGCGAACTTCGCGGTCGGCGTGTTCCTCGGCGACAAGCGCCCGGGCGACTACCGCTTCACCTGGCGCTACGCCACCACCGGCGGGCGCAGGACCGTCAACGTGTACTACACCGTGGACCGCTTCGAGATGGACCGCTCCCAGCGCCGACGCCCCTACGCCGTCTGGCTGTTCCCCGTCTCCATCGCCGAGCCCGGCGCGGAGGTCGTGGTGACCGACGAGACGCCCGGCGGAGCGGCCCTGCTGTGAGACGCGGAGCCCTCGCCCTGGCGCTCCTGCTCGGCGCCTGCTCCTCCCCGACGCTGCCGGAGGGGCCCGAGGCGGGCAAAGCCTATTTCAAGCAGGCGGGCTGCCAGACCTGCCATCGCGTGGGCGGGACGGGCAGCGCCACCGGTCCGGACCTCACCTTCGTGGGCTTCCGACACTCCCCGGAGTGGCTCGAGCGCTGGATGAAGGACCCGCAGGCGTGGAAGCCGGACACCTTGATGCCCAACACGCGCCTCTCCGACGGCGCGCGCCGCTCCATCGTGGCCTACATGGCCGGCCTCAAGGGCCAGGACGCGCCCGCCGGCCGCCGCGCGTGGGACGACCCTTCCTTAAAAGACCCGGTGGCCCGCGGCCGCGTCCTTTACGCGCGGGCCGGCTGCGTCGCCTGTCACGGGCTGGGCGGCAAAGGCGGCTATCCCAACAACAACGTGAAGGGCGGCGTCATCCCGGCCCTCGTGAAGGTCTCCGAGGGCTACAACAAGGCCGAGCTCATCAAGAAGATCCGCCTCGGCGTCCCCCGCCCCGAGAAGGCCGACCCGAACGGCCCCGAGCCCCTCGTCGCGATGCCCGCCTGGTCCGGCGTCCTCGACGACGGCGAGCTCGACGCGGTCGCCTCCTACCTGCTCAGCCTCACGCCCGCCTCCTCCGGCGGCGACGGCTGGTAATCTCGCTACGCTCCGGCGAACTCGCCCGAGAGTTGACCTGAATCAACATCCGGGGTGTATAGCCCGTGTATAATCCTTCCCGGTCGTGATCCTGCGCAAGGGGACCGCATGAACAACTACGGCTGGAGCCTGCCGCTCGCCGCCTCCACCTACGCCGCGAAGATCGATTTCGGCATCTGGCTGATCCACGCCGCGATGGCCGCCATCTTCGTCCTGTGGGGCATCTTCTTCACCTATCTCTTGGTGAAATACCGGGCGCGTCCCGGCGTTCCCGCCGTCCGCGAGGACGACAAGGCGCACACCGCCGCCGGGGAGCTCAAGAGCCTGCTCCCCGACCTGCTGGTCATGGTCTTCGAGATCGCGCTCATCGTGTTCTACGCCATCCCGGTGTGGAGCCGCATCAAGATGAACCAGCCCGAGACCGACGCCAAGCTCAAGATCGACCTGGTCGCCGAGCAGTTCGCCTGGAACGTGCACTACCCAGGCCCCGACGGCAAGCTCGGAGCGCGCCGCGCCGAGCTCATCCACTTCAGCAATCCGATCGGCCTCGACAAGAGCGACCCCGCCGCGGCCGACGACCTCGTGCTGGCCAACGAGCTGCGCCTGCCGGTGAACAAGCCCACCGTCATCCAGCTCACCTCCAAGGACGTCATCCATAGCTTCTTCGTCCCCGAGTTCCGCATCAAGCAGGACATGATGCCGGGCATGAAGATCCCCCTCTGGGTCGAGCCGACCCTGACGGGCAAGTTCGAGCTCACCTGCGCCCAGCTCTGCGGCTTCGGCCACAGCCTGATGCGCGGCGACGTGTACGTGCAGACCGACGCCGAGTTCGACGCCTGGTACAAGTCGCGGCTCGCGCTCGCCCCCGCCGCTCCCAAAGCGTCCAACCCCGCGGAGGACTTCTAAGATGAAGCAGAACGACCATCGCGCGCACGACCCGCACGCGCACGGGCACCACGAGCTCTCCTTCGTGCAGAAGTACATCTTCTCGGTGGACCACAAGGTGATCGGCATCCAGTACATGGTCACCTCCTTCGTGTTCCTGCTGGTGGGCTTCTCCCTCATGCTGCTCATGCGCTGGCAGCTCGCCTACCCCGGCTCGCCCATCCCGTTCTTCGGGCATCTGTTCCCCGCCGACCTCGCGCCCAACGGCGTGATGTCCGGCGAGTTCTACAACTCGCTGGGCGCCATGCACGGCACCATCATGGTCTTCCTCGGCATCGTGCCTCTCGCGGTGGGCGCCTACGGCAACTACGTCCTGCCC
>CAZTZW010000409.1:0-3010 GCA_964618085.1 uncultured Elusimicrobia bacterium | reverse complement strand
CCGCGTCGAGCTCGTCGACGAAGATGACGGCCGGGGCCGCCTTCTTGGCTTGGTCGAACATGTCGCGCACGCGCGAGGCGCCCACGCCGACGAACATCTCGACGAACTCGGAGGCCGAGGCGGAGAAGAAGGGGACGCCGGCCTCGCCCGCGACCGCGCGCGCGAGGAGGGTCTTGCCCGTTCCGGGAGGTCCGAACAGGAGCACGCCGCGGGGCATCTTGCCGCCCAGCTTCTGGAACTTCTCCGGATGCTTGAGGAACTCGACGACCTCGGAGAGCTCCTCCTTGGACTCCTCGCAGCCGGCGACGTCGGCGAAGGTGGTCTTCTTCTTGGTGTCGTCGACCTTCTTGGCCTTGGAGCGGCCGAAAGAGAGGGCCTGCTTGCCGCCGACCTGGACCTGGCGGATGACGAAGAACCACCAGAGCATGAAGAACAGGAGGATGCCGCCGATATTGAACAGGAAGCTGTACATGCCGGAGCGGTCGGGCTCGCCCTGGTAGTTGTTGACCTTGTGCAGTTCCAGCTCCTCGACGAGCTTCGGGTCGTTGAGCGGGAGGGTGCGGAAGCGCTGGACCACGCCCTTCTCGTCCTTGTAGGAGCCGCGGATGAGGTCGGGACGGACCTTCACCTCGGAGATGGCGTTGCCGCGCAGGCGTTCCTTGAACTGGGAGTAGGGGATCTCGGTCTCCAACGGGACGGTCTTGACTCCGTTGAAGAGCATGAGCAGGAGCACGAGGCCCATGCCCCACATCGCGAATTGTTTGAGGTTCTTGTTATCCATCAGGGCGTCCTCGCGGCGTCCGGCTTGAGCACCCCGACGTAGGGGAGCTGGCGGTATTTCTCGTCGTAGTCCAGCCCGAAGCCGACGACGAACTCGTTCGGGATGGGAAAGCCGACGTACTTCGGCGTGAAAGGAGTCTTACGGCACATGGGCTTGTCGAGCAGGGTGCACACCTCGAGACTCTTGGGGCGGTGCGCGCGCAAAGTCTCGGTCAGGGAGGTCAAAGTCAGCCCGGTGTCCACGATGTCCTCGACGAGCAGGACGTCCTTGCCCTCGGGACTCTCGCGCAGGTCGAGGAGCATGCGCACCGCGCCGGTGGAGGATTTGCCCGCGTAGGAGGAGACGGCCACGAAGTCCACCTGGACGTCGGCCTGGGGACCGAGGGCGCGCAGGAGGTCGGCCAGGAACAGGACCGAGCCCTTCAGGACGCCGACCACCATCAGGCGGCGGCCCCGGTAGTCGCGGGCGATCTGGGCCCCGAGCTCGGCGATGCGCGCCTTGAGGGCGGCCTCGTCCAGCAGGACCTTGGCGACGTCGGCGTGCATGGGTGCGGCGGAGGCGCTCATGGAAGGGTCAGGATAGCTTTTCCGACCCGTTCTTATCAAGGAAGGGAGCCGGCCTGGACGCCGCCGCGAAAGCCTGCTACAATCCACCGCGATGCCTCCCCCTCCTGAAACGGTGTTCCGCATCCTCGTCGTCGACGACGAGCGGGACAACCGCGAACTCCTCAAGTCCCAGCTCGAGAAGCTGACCGCCGCGAAGCTGACCGTCGCCATCGCCGAGGACGGGGACATAGCCCTGAGCCGGCTCAAAGAGGAGCCCTTCGACCTCGTCTTCCTGGACTACCGCCTCCCCCCCACCGACGGCCTCGACATCCTCGACCGCATCCGCCAGCTCCACCCCAAGACCGCCGTCGTCATGATGACCGCGGCGGGCAACGAGCAGATCGCGGTCTCGGCCATGAAGAAGGGCGCGATGGACTACATGACGCACAAGGACCTCCGCCAGGCGGACCTGGCTCAGGTATTGAGGCGGGTCGTCGAGATCCGCGCCCTGGTCAACCAGAACATGGAGCTGCGCCAGGTCAACCAGATGAAGAACGAGTTCATCGCGAACGTCTCGCATGAGCTGCGCACCCCTCTGACGGTCGTCATCGGCTACGCCAACACCATGCACGACGGGAGCCTCGGCCCCCTGCAGGAGCCGCAGAAGAAGGCGCTCACCGCCATCATCGAGCGCGCCGAGGGCCTGCTCGCCACGCTCAACAACATCCTGCGCATCCGCGAGGTGCACGAGGGCGTGCCCCAGCTGATGCTCAAGCCCGTCGAGTTCAAATCCCTCATCGAGCGCCGCCTGGAGAAGGCCGGCAAGGAGCTGCGCCGCAAGCAGCTGACCGTGGAGGCCCTCCTGCCCAAGACGGCGGTCTGGGTGATGGCCGACGAGGACAAGCTCGGCGACGTCGTCGACAACCTCCTCTCCAACGCCGCGAAGTTCAGCCCGTTGAAAGGCCAGCTCGTCGTCGAGCTGCACGTGCAGGGCCTGCTCGCCGCCCTCTCGGTCGCCGACCGAGGCCCCGGCGTGCCGCCCGAGGTCATGCCGCACATCTTCGACCCGTTCTTCGCCGCGGGACAAGGCCCCACGCGCGAGCAGCCGGGCCTCGGCCTCGGCCTGCCGCTGTCCAAGCAGATCGTGGAGCGCCTCAGCGGCCGCATCTGGCTCGAGAGCGCCGGGTCCGGGCAGGGCGCCACCGCCCCCCTCGAGCTGCCGCTCTCCCCGCCCCACGTGCGGTCTGCGCTGTCCAAGGACGCTAGCATCATTGTGGCCAGCGAGGAGATGCCGGGTGACGCGGACGGCGCGACCGATGGCAGCGGCGGCGGCGATGGTGGCAGCGCCTAACGCAGTCATCGTCGTGGCCTACCGTGCGTGTGCGTGTGTGTACGTGGCTGGGTGGGACACGTGGTGCTCGGATTCAGGCGGCAGGCGATGTCGCAGCAGCCGTCGCGGCCCGCTCTGCACTGCAGCGAGGCTGTCGATGCCCCCAGGACATCGCTCACACCTGTTGCGGCTACTGTTGCGGCTACTGCTGCTCTGGCTTCTGGTGCTGTGTCCACGGGCCGTACGTGTGTGTGTGGTTTGGCTGTGGGCGTCTCGTCAATGCGGTGGCGGACGGCGCGGCGTGACGCATCATCGGGGCAACGGCTGCAGCGATGCCGCTTGCCCGTCATTATC
>CAZTZW010000408.1:0-3014 GCA_964618085.1 uncultured Elusimicrobia bacterium | reverse complement strand
GGCGAGCTACCGCGCCTGCGACGCCCGCGACGCCGCGGCCGTCAAGGCGCTCGTCGCCGGTCTCGGGCCCGTGGCCGGCCTCGTGCACGGCGCCGGCGTCCTGGCCGACAAGGCCCTGCTCGACAAGACGCCCGCCATGCTCGACGCGGTGCTCGACGCGAAGCTGGCCGGCCTGCGGAACTTCCTCGACGCCGTCGAGCTCCCGAAGCTCAAGGTCCTGGCGCTGTTCTCCTCGTCCACCGCGCGCTACGGCCGCGTCGGCCAGTCCGACTACGCGGTGGCCAACGAGGCCCTCAACAAGGCCGCCCAGCTCCTGGCCAAGCGCCTGCCCTCCTGCCGCGTCGCGTCCTTGGGCTGGGGCCCGTGGGACGGCGGCATGGTGGACAAGAACCTGAAGGCCCTGTTCGAGGCCGAGGGCGTCGGCGTCATCGGCTTGAAGGCGGGGGGCGAGCACCTCGTCGCCGAGCTGCGCGGCCCCGCGCCGGAGACCGTCGTCGTCGCCGAGCTGCCCGGAAAGGCGGCGGACCTGCCCGTCGTCTTCGAGCGCACGCTCACCTTGGAGGACGCGCCCGTCCTCAAGGACCACGCCTTCGCCGGCCGGGCCGTCCTGCCCTTCGCGCTCTCGGCCGAGTGGCTGGCGCACGCCGCCCTCCACGCCAACCCCGGTCTTTCGTTCGTCGGCTTCGACGACCTGCGGGTCGTCAAAGGCGTGTTCGTGCTTCCCGGCAAGTCCACGCCGGTCTCGGTCCAGGCCGGCGCCGCCAGGAAGGACGGCGGAGACTTCGCCGTGCCCTGCGAGATCCGCGGCGCCGCCGGCCTGCACGTCTCGGCCCGCGTGCTGCTCTCCGACCGGCGTCCCAAGGCCCCGGCGCCGTCGCTCTCGGCCGCCGGTCCCGCTTATAAAGGCGGCGTGAAGCGCGCCTATGAGGACGTGCTGTTCCACGGCGAGAGCCTGCGCGTCATCAAGGCGGTCACCGCGCTCGGTCCCACGGGCTTCTCCATCGAGTCGGCCGCGGCGCCCGCCCCGTCGGCCTGGACCGCGCGTCCGCCGCGCGACCGCTGGCTGGCCGACCCCGCCGTCCTCGACGCGGCCTTCCAGGCGATGATCCTCTGGAGCGCCGACCACGCGGGAGCGCCCTGCCTGCCCAGCTTCGTCGCCCGCTACCGCCAGTTCGTCGACCGCTTTCCCGAGACCGGGGCGCGCGTCGTCGCGAAGGTGTCGCGCCGCGGCGCCGCCGCCGCGGCCGACATCGAGTTCCTGGACGAGCGCGGCGCTTTGCTCGCGCGCGTCGAAGGCCACGAATCCACGGTGGACGCGGGCCTGGCCGCCGCTTTCCGCCGCAACGCCGTCGAAGCTTAGGAGGATGTGATGACCCGACTCGCCCTCGCCGCGCTGGTCTTGGCGTCCCTGGCCGCTTCGGCCTGCCGCAAGCCCATGCCCAAGTCCGAGCCGCGCCCCGACTACGACGGCGTCAAGGCTCGCTCCGAGGGCTCGCACAAGTCGCTCGACAAGGAGACCGGCGACTGATGAGTCGCGCGCTCCCCGTCCTGGCTCTGCTCGCCGCCTTCCTCGCCGCCGGCTGCGGCGGCGGCGCGCCCGCGAAGACCGGGGCCAACGCGGCGGCCGTGGACGCGGTGAAGGCCCGCTCCGAGGAGTCGCACGCCTCCCTCGACCGAGAGGGGAAGCCCGCGCCCAAGGCCGAGCCGGCGCCGCGCGCGGACGTCCTGCCGGTGAAGGCGGGCCTCGAGAAGGCGTCCGCCGCCGTGGAGCGCGGACAGGCCGACGAGCGTTCGGGCAAGGTCCTCGGCAAGGACCCCGAGGGCTGCACCTGGATCGAGGGCATCGCCGCGGTCGCCGTGGGCGACCAGGACACCCTCCACCAGTCGCGCGCCATGGCCGTCGAGCAGGCGCGCGCGGCCGCCATCCAGGATTTCGCGGGCGTGGACGTGAAGTCCAAGTTCATGGACTTCCAGCAGGAAGGCCTGCGCGGGGAGTCGCGGCTCACCGAGAGCCTGCTGCAGACCACCCGCAACGGGCGCATCCTCAAAGAAGAGATCCTCGAGCAGGGCCACCGCGACCTGCCCGACTGCCCCGCCTGCCGCTACCGCGTGCGCCTGAAGGCCTGCGTGCTGGCCCGCACGGAGACCGACGACGGCGACTTCATGGTCGAGCTCTCCCTCAACCGCGTGCGCTTCGTGCACGGCGACGAGGCCCGCATCACGGTCACGGCCACGCGTGACTGCTGGGCCTACCTCTACGACGTCTACGACCTGGGGCAGACGCCCAAGACCGCCTTGGTCGCGCCCAACGAGCTGCTGCGCGAGATCAAGCTGACCGCGGGCGTGCCTTGGACCTATCCCGACGAGGCGGCCAAGAAGCTCGGCATCGCCGCGCTCCACGCCGAGCTGGCCGACCCCGCCATGGACCGCGTCTCCGCCGAGACCATCCGCATCGTGGCGACGAAGACGCCGCTGCGCTCCGAGGTCTACGACCCGACCGACGGCGGCTGGCTGGGCGTGCTGCGGCGCCTCAACCGCGCGCGCGCGCAGTGGGCCGAGGACGCCGAGGCGTTCACCATCTACAGGCGCTGAACCGACCGTGAGAGCCGAGCCCATCGCCGTCGTCGGAGCCGGGGGACTGTTCCCCGACGCGCCGACCCCCGAGGCCTTCTGGGAGAACCTCGCCGCCGGCCGCTGCGCCGCGCGCGCGGTCCCCGCGGGCCGCTGGCACGCCGAGCCCGAGACCCCCGGTCTCTCGCGCAAGGCGTGCTTCGTCGAGGGCTTCGCCTTCGATCCCGCGGGGCTCGACCTGGACCCGGCCTGGGCGCTGAGCCTCGACCCGGCCTTCCACTTCGTCCTGCCCGCGGCGCGCGCCGCCGCCGAGGACGCGCGGCTCGGCGCGGGCCTCAAGCGCCGCGCCGGCGTCATCCTGGGCCAGCTCGTCCTTCCCACCGACGGCGTCTCGGCGTGGGCGCGGGAGACCCTCAGACCCGGCTTCGAGCGCGACGCGCTGG
>CAZTZW010000407.1:0-3027 GCA_964618085.1 uncultured Elusimicrobia bacterium | reverse complement strand
GAGGGCTCCGAGCTGCTCGAAGGCGTCGAGATCGTCGTGCTCACCGGCGGCGAGCCGTGGCTGCGCGAGGACGTCGACGAGATCCTCGCCTATCTCTCGCGCGCCCTGCCCAAGGCCCGCCTGGGCGTGCTCACGAACTTCGCCAACCCCGAGGTGCTGCGCCGCCGCCTGAACACGGCGAAGCGCAACGGCGTGGAGAACCTGTGGCTCGGCTCCTCGCTCGACGGCCTGGAGAAGACGCACGACGAGGTGCGCGGGGTCCGCGGCGCCTTCGCCGGCCTCATGGAGAGCGCGGAGATGGTCAAGCGCGACTTCCCCGGCCTCGACTACTCCTTCTCCTTCACCGTGACGCCGCGAAACCACGGCGAGATGTGGGCGACCTACCAGCACGTCAAGAAGATGGGCCTCTGGTTCGGCGCGCAGATGGTCGTCGAGCACCAGGGTTTCGAGGCGCCCGAGAAGTCCGAATGGACGCCGGCCATGCTCGCGCGAGTCGACGAGCAGCTCGAGGGCGTCATCCTCGACCTGTGCCGGGACGGCCAGGCCGCGAAGCGCTTCCTCGACGGCTCCCACGGCGAGGCGCTGTGGCTGTGGTCGCGCGTGCTGTACTGGCGCTACCTGCGCCGCTACGCCGAGAAGCCCGAGCGTTTCTTCGCCGACTGCCTCGCGGGCCAGCGCTACGCCATGTTCGACCCGGAGGGGAAGCTGTTCTTCTGCCCGGTCAACAAGCACCGCGTCATCGGCGACGCGACGAAGACGCCGTTCGACGAGCTCTGGAAGTCCCAGGCCGCCGAGAAGGAGCGCGGCTTCGTCGCCTCCTGCAAGTGCGACTGCTGGCTCAACTGCATCGCCAACCCCGTGCTCGACCGCGTGCTCGACGCCGGACGCCCGGCGCCCGCGCCCGCCTCCCGATGAAGACCAAGGCCCCGCTCGCCAGCATCGTGGTGCTCTGCCACAACGACCGCAAGTACCTCCGCGGCTGCCTCGCTTCCTTAGTCCGACACACCACAGTCCCGCACGAGCTCATCCTGGTGGACAACGCCTCGCCCGACGGCGCGCGCGAGGACCTGAAGCGCGCCAAGCGCGAGTATCCCTTCCCGGTCAAGCTCGTCCTCAACGACCGCAACCGCTTCTTCGCCGGCGGCAACAACCAGGGCCTGCGCCTCGCCAAGGGCCGCCACTGCGTCCTGCTGAACGCCGACACGCTCGTGACGCCGGGCTGGCTCGAGGGCTTGATGGCCCACGCCGACGCCGACCCCGGGCTCGGGGCCGTCGGCCCGTGCACCAACCAGGCGGCGGGGCCCCAGGTGGAGTGGCCGCCGTCCTACAAGAGCCCGCGCGAGCTGCCCGCCTGGGCGCGGCGCCGCGCGGCGAAGTGGAAGGGGATGACCGTGGAGGTCCCCTGGCTCATCGGCTTCGCCGTGCTCGTGCCGCGCAAGGTCCTGCGCGAGATCGGGCTGCTGGACCAGCTCTTCGGCCCGGGCGGCTTCGAGGACTACGATCTGTGCGTGCGCGTGCGCCTGGCGGGCTACCGCCTGGCGATCGCGAAGGACGTGTACATCCACCATTACGGGGGACGGGGTTATGTCGACATGCGATACGAAGCTCTGCGGGACGGCAACCGCAGGCTCTTCTGGGACAAGTGGAGCCGCTGGTGCGCCGAACGGCTCGACGGCCGCCTCGGCCCCGTCCCAGACGCCCGCCCGGCCCTTCGCGCCTGACAAGATCTTCGCGCACAAGGACCGCGTGGCCGAGTGGCTGGCCACCGGCCGGTCGCGCCCGGTCACCGTCGAGCTCGACATGACCAACGTGTGCAACCAGAAGTGCCCGCACTGCTTCGGCTTCTACCCGGAGCGCGACCAGGCCCGCATGTGCCTGGCCGAGGCCAAGGCGACGCTCGACCAGCTCAAGGAAGCCGGCGCCCGCGGCGTGACCTTCACCGGCGGGGGGGACCCGACGGTCAACCCGGACACGCCCGCCGCCGTGCTCCACGCGCGCTCGCTCGGGCTCGACGTGGGCTTCATCACCAACGCGCAGAAGCTCTCGCCGGAGACCGCGGAGATCCTCGTGCGCTCCTGCGTCTGGGTCCGCGTCAGCATCGACGCCGCCACGCCCGAGGTGTTCCGGCTGACGCACGGAATGAACGCGCCGGAGTTCTCCAAGGTCCTCGACAACGTCCGCCTGCTCGTCCGCCTCAAGCGCGAGCTCGGCTCCGCCGTCACCCTCGGCGTCGGCTTCATCACCTCGCCCAAGACCAAGTCCGACGTGTACGGCTTCGCCCGGCTGGGCCGCGAGCTCGGCGTGGACTACGCGCAGTACCGGCCCATGCTGCGCCGCCACGGCGAGCCCGAGCAGGACTACTCCGACCCGGGCATGCTCGACGAGATGCTGCGCGCGCGCGCCGACTTCGAGACGCCGGCCTACCGCGTGCTGTGCTCGGAGCACAAGTACCGGCTCATCGCCCAAGGCGAGCTCGAGCGCCCCTACAAGAAGTGCTACGGCCAGGAGTTCGCGGCCGTGGTGGGCGCCGACCGCAAGATGTACGTGTGCTGCCACATGCGCGGCGTGCCCAAGTACGAGATCGGCGACCTCAACGAGGCCTCGGTCACCGACATCTGGGACTCCGAGAAGCGCAAGAAGATCGCCGACACCGTGGACTTCAAGGACTGCCCGCCGCTGTGCCGCTGCGACTCCTTCAACCAGATCCTCTGGGAGCTCAAGGACGAGGGCCGCTCGCTGGCGGAGGCTCCGGAGGGGCCGTGGGAGCACCCGAGCTTCATCTGAAGCCCGCGGCGCGCCCGCCGGGCCCCCGCGCGCTGTCCGTCGCGGGAGAGTCGATGCGGCCGTGGCTCGCGCCCGGCGACGCGGTGACGTCCGCGCGGCGCCCGCCGCGTCCCGGAGACTGCGTCGTCTTCCTCGGTCCCGGCGGCGGCCTGGTGGTGCACCGCTTCTATCTCCGCCTCGGCCCCTGGTGTCTCACGAAGGGGGACTTCCAGCTCCTCCCGGACCGGCCCCTGGCCGTCTCGG
>CAZTZW010000406.1:0-3045 GCA_964618085.1 uncultured Elusimicrobia bacterium | reverse complement strand
AGGCGTTCGAGCGTCAGCGAGCGCGGCGAGCGGCCGGAGCCGTTGAGGCCGTACAGCTTGCGCGTCTTGGCGTCCCAGACGATGGCGAACAGGTCGCCGCCGATGCCGGCGCCCGTCGGCTCCATGAGTCCCAGCGCCGCATCCGCCGCGATAGCGGCGTCGACCGCGCTGCCGCCCCGCTTCATGACGTCGAGCGCGATCTGCGTGGCCAGCGGCTGGCTCGTCGCGGCCATCGCCTTGGGCGCGATGACCTCGGAGCGCGTGGCGAAAGAGGCGTCGGTGATGCGGTCGCCCGCGCGCGCGGGGATGGAGGCCTGCAGCAGTAGGACGGCGAGGAGGAGTCGGGGCATGGCGCATCCTAACTATCCCCGACGGAACGTGTCCAGCTTTTACGCGGGGCGGGGCGCGAGGCGCTCGAGGCGCCACACCACGAACGGCACGAGCAGTCCCATCAGCGCCGCCGCCAAAGCGAGCCGCTCCATCCCCGTCAGCCGTCCCGTCGCGTCGGCCGTCAGGAAGCGCGTCGAGGCGTAGGCGCCCAGGCCGCTGAAGGCGTGGCCGAGCGCGGCCTGCGCCGAGAGGAAGCGGGCGCGCGCCCCGGGCGGCGGCAGGCGGCTGGCGAGGGAGTAGACCGTCACCCAGCGCATCGCGTTGAAGCTCATGAACACGGTGTAGAACAGCACGGGCGGCAGCCACGGCGGCTCCATCACGCCGGCGAACAGCGACGCCGACACGATGACGCTGGAGACCAAGGTCGCCGGGAAGGCGCCGGAGCGGTCGCTCCACACGCCGGCCGCGCGCATCGCGACGAGGCT
Organism: uncultured Elusimicrobia bacterium; assembly: GCA_964618085.1. Taxonomy (GTDB): domain Bacteria; phylum Elusimicrobiota; class Elusimicrobia; order UBA1565; family UBA9628; genus GWA2-66-18. The sequence continues at coordinate 2,230 of CAZTZW010000406.1, read as the reverse complement.
CGCCGCGCCGCCGCCCAGGTACAGCCAGCCCAGGTGCTCGCGCGGGAAGCCGAGGTTGAACTGCATGAACGCGGAGAGGTTGGGGATGAGCAGGAAGTTGCCGAAGATGGAGAGCGCGAAGGCGAGGAAGCTCAGGAGCAGGGGCCCGTCGAGGGCTAGAGGCATCTCGGGCTCCTTGCTCTCCAGGTGGCCGGCCAGCGGCGGCAAGCCCAGGCGGCACGCGACGGCCAAAGCGAGCACGGCCGCGCCGACCGCGAGGAAGGGCGCGCGCCAGCCGCCGAGGCGCGCGAGCTCGAGGCCCAGCGGCACGCCCGCCACCGACGCGACCCCGTAGCCCGAGCTGACGACGGCCATGGCCTTGCCGCGGCGCGACTCCGGCACCGTGTCGACCACGATGGAGAAGCACAAGGTCCCGGCCAGGCCTCCGAACGCGCCGGCCGCGCCGCGCGCGAGGATGAGCGCCGCCGCCGACCCGGCGAAGGCGCCCGCCAACGTCGAGACGCCCAGTCCCGCGGCCGCCCACACCAAGGCCTGGCGCCGCGGCCAACGGTCCAGCCAGCGCGCGCCGATGAGCCCGACCGCGAAGGCGCTGAAGGTGTAGGCGCTGCCGATGACGCCGAGCTTGGACATGGGGATGCCCAACGCATGGGCGAAGTCCGGTCCCATGGGCATGACCATCATGAAGTCCACGAGGTTGGCGAAATGCAGCGCCGCCAACAGTAGGAGGACGGCGCCCTCGCTCAAGGGCGCGCGCGCCTTCACGCCCGGCCTACTTGACGACCGCGCGGCCTTCCGCTTCCCAGCCGGTGATGCCGCCCTCGAGGTTGAAGACGGTGGTCCAGCCGTTCTGCGCCAGCACGGTCGCCGCGCGCGCGGAGCGTCCGCCCATCGCGCAGTACACGAGGATGGGCTTCTCCTTGTCCGCGGGGATCTCGGAAAGACGCTTGGCGAGCTCATCGACGGGCACGAGGGTCCCGCGCTCGATGCGCCCGTCGGCGTACTCGCCGGGGGTGCGCACGTCGAGGACGAACACCGCGGGGTCCTTCGCGAGCTTCTCGGCGTCGGCGCCGCGGATGCCCGCGAATCCGGTCTTGGAGCCGGCGAGGCCCTGCGCTCCCATCCAGAGGTGCTTGATGGACTTCATGATATCGCTCATCTCATTCTCCTTTTTCACCGGTTCCGGCGCCTTGGCCGCTTTGCAGGCGGCGATGGACGCGAGCAGCAGGAACACAACGGCTTTCATGGGACGATTTTATCATTTCGGATGTCGGACGCCGGATTACCGGGGATGTGTCAGCTCTCAAGGCGACGGGATTCCCGGAGCCATTGATTAAAGGCAAAACTCACGCTATCCTAAGGGTATGACGACCAAGCAGAAGGTGCTCCGGGCTGTTAAGGGCCTGCCTGAGAACGCCTCTTATGAGGACGCGATGGAGCGCCTCCTGTTTCTCTCCAAGGTTGAGCGAGGCTTCAAGCAGGCCGACGCCGGCCAGACGCTTCCCCATGACAAGGTTAAGCAGAAGATGAAGCGATGGTTGAAGTAAGGTGGACGCTTCAAGCCTCTGAAGATTTCGATTCCATCGCGCGGTTCATCGCCAAAGATTCTCCCCAGTACGCCCGCCTCTTCGTCATCGATGTCCTCCAGGCCGTCGAGCGCCTGAGCGAATTCCCGAAGTCCGGGCGCATCGTTCCTGAGCTGAACGATCCCGTCGTGCGAGAGGTCATCCTCGGGAATTACCGCATCGTCTACCGGCTCAAGGCGAAGCTGATCGAGCTGCTGACCGTCTATCACGGAGCACGGCTGCTTGACCCGACGACTCTCGAGTGAGCGGCTGCGGGCGCCTGATGTGATGGAGAACCGCGCTCAGGAAGAGTAGCGGGGCCGAAGGGGCCGGCTCTCGGCCTAGCGGCGCGACTCTTTCCAGAAGCGCGGCGGCAGCAGGCCCAGGCCGGCGAAGAGCAGCTGGCTCGTCATGAACGCCGCCAGCCACCAGAACGCCTTGTCCATGAAGCCGTACGAGTGCAGGCCCACGCCGAGCATGTTGACGCCGAACCAGGACCAGGCGGTGACGATGTCGCCCAGCACGACGAGGATCATGACGCCGCGCTCGCGCACCGCGCCCGACCAGCGGGCGTGGAGGATGAGGGCGTTCCACAGCACGATGATGAGCGCGCCGTTTTCCTTCGGGTCCCAGCCCCAGAAGCGGCCCCAGCTCTGGTCGGCCCAGAT
>CAZTZW010000405.1:0-3047 GCA_964618085.1 uncultured Elusimicrobia bacterium | reverse complement strand
GGTCGTCGGTCGCGTGCGGGTAGGGCACGAGCACGGCCGGCTTCTTGAGGGCCGCCAGCTCGGCCAGCGTGGAGGCGCCGGAGCGGCACACCACGATGTCGGCCGCGGCGTAGGCGGCGGCCATGTCCTCGGTATAATCGCGCACCACGGCCGGAGAGGCGCCGTAAAGGCGCGCGGTCTCCTCGGCGCGGCCGCGGCCGGCGAGATGGAGGACCTGTGGGGCGTCCTTGAGCTCGCGCAGGGCGACGGGCACTCCCGCGTTGAGCGCGGCGGCGCCCTGGGAGCCGCCGAACACGAGCACGACGGAGCCTTCGGCCTTCAGACCGAGCTTGCGGCGGGCCTCCTCGCGGGACGGCGCGGACAGCAGCTCGGAACGGACCGGCGTGCCGACGACCGCCCCTTCTCCCTCGCGCGGAGGCAAGCCCCAGAACACCTCGGCGCCCAGCATCGCGGAAGCGCGGTTGGCGAGGCCGAGGACGGAGTTGGATTCGTGGAGGGCGGCGGGGACGCCGCGCAGGCGCGCGGCCATGGCGAGCGGGAACGTCAGGTAGCCGCCCATGCCGACGGCGAGGTCGGGGCGGAAGTCGCGAACGACTTTCGAGACGAGACGTTGGGCGCCGGCCAGCTTGAACGGGAACTTGAGGAGGTCGAGATTGAGACGGCGGGGAAGACCGCGGAGGTCGACTTCGACGAACGGGATGTTCTCGCTGAGCAGCCTTTCTCTAGACGGATCGTCGCGTCGAACGAGGAATACGCACTCCCAACCACGGCGACGAAGCTCTCTCGACGCGACGAGGCCGGGATAAAAATGCCCCCCCGTCCCCCCCGCCGCGATGACGACCCGCTTCGTCTTAATGGATGGGCTCCTTCAGGGCCTGGCGGGAGATGTTGAGGAGGATGCCGATGCCGAGCAAGGTGGCGAGCAGGGAGGAGCCGCCGAACGAGAAGAAGGGCAGCGGGATGCCCTTGGTCGGGAGCAGGCCGATGGACATGGCCATGTTGAAGAAGGCCTGGAGGACGATGGTGAACGTGATGCCGCACGCCAGCAAGGTCCCGAAGAGGTCCGGGGCGTGCTTGGCGATGGTCACGCCGCGCACCAGGATGGTCGCGAACAGGCCGAGGACGATGAGCGCCCCGACCAGCCCCAGCTCCTCGCACACCACGGGGAAGATGAAGTCGGTGTGCGGCGTGGGCAGGTACATGAGCTTGAGCTGGGAGGCGCCGAAGCCCTTGCCGAACCAGCCGCCCGACCCGACGGCCAGGATGGACTGCGCGAGCTGGTAGCCCGAACCCTGGATGTGCTCGAAGGGCGAGAGGAAGCTCATCAGGCGGGCGCGGCGGTAGGGCTTGCGCCACAGCTCGAAGGCCACGACGGGCACGGCGGCGAGCATGGCGCCGACGAGCAGCTGCATGCGCGCGCCGGCGATGAAGAGCAGGAGGATGGTGACGCCGAACATGAGCACGGGCGTGCCGAGGTCGGGCTCCTTGCCGATGAGGAACAGGAGCACGCCGACGGCGCCCAGGGGGAGGCCGAGGCCGTGGAGCGGCGAGGCCAGCTTGGAGTGCTTGCGGTCGAGGTAGGAGGCGAGGAAGAGGACCGAGACGAGCTTGGCGAACTCGGCGGGCTGGATGCCGACGGGACCGAAGCGCAGCCAGCGGCGCACGCCCGCGATGGGCGGGAAGAACAGGGCCGCCACGAGCATCGCGATGATGACGACGTAGGCCGGGAAGACCCACTCGCGCAGGCGGTTGTAGTCATAGCGCGAGGCGGCGTACATCGCGGCCAGCGAGACGACGGCCCAGATGAGCTGGCGGTGGAAGAAGTACAGAGGGCGCCCCAGGTTCTGTTCGGCCCAGATGACGGAGGCCGAGTAGACCATCACCACGCCCAGCACCAGCAAGGTCAGCGCCGTGCCCAGGAGCGCGTAGTCCATGGGCGCCCGGCGGCGCGCGGAGGCCCTCACTTGCGGCCGAGTTCCTTGACCAGGGCCTTGAACTTCCGCCCGCGGTCCTCGAAGTCCTGGAACTGGTCGAAGGACGCGCAGGCCGGCGAGAGCAGGAGGATGTCGCCCTTGGCGCCGATCTTGAAGGCGGTCTCGACCGCGGTCGCGAGGTCGCCGCAGGGGAAGATGGGCACCAGGCCGGAGAGGTCCTCCTCGATGCGGCGGGCCGCCGAGCCGATGGTGAGGATGCCTTTGACCGTCTTCTCGATCTCGGGCTTCAGCGGCAGGTAGGGCGAGCCCTTATGGAGGCCGCCCAGGACGAGCAGCAAGGTCTTGCCCTGGGGCTCGAAGGCCTTGAGCGCGACCATGGTGGAGTCCACGTTGGTGGCCTTGGAGTCGTTGATGCAGCGGATGCCCCGCACCGAGCCCGCTTCCTCCAGGCGGTGCGCCACGCCCCGGAAGGCCTTGAGGCCCTTCTGGATGGCGGCGGGCTTGAGGCCGCGCGCGAGGCCCAGCAGGCCCGCGGCCAACGCGTTCTCGATGTTGTGGCGGCCGGGGAGTTTCGGCGGCGCGAGGACGAGCTCTTTCTTGGCGCCGGGGAGCTTGAAGCGCAGCTTGCCTCCCTCCTCCCACGCGTGCACGTGCGGGGCCTTGGTCCCGAAGTATAGGCGGCGCGACGGGCAGTCGCGGGAGAGCTTGTAGACCAGGGGGTCGTCGGCGTTGAACACGCAGGCGTCCGTCGCCTGCTGCTCGCGGAAGACCTTGGTCTTGGCCGCGACGTAGGCCTCCATCGTGCCGTGATGGTCGACGTGGTCGGCCGTGATGTTCAAAAGGGTCGAGGCCGCGGGCCGGAAATGAGCGCTGTCCTCGAGCTGGTAGCTGGAGCACTCCACGACGAGCACGTCCTTGGGCCCGGCGGCGGGCGCGACCTCGGAGATGGGGATGCCGATGTTGCCGCCGAGGACGGCCTTGCGCCCGCGGCCGAGCCCCGCCTTGAACACCTCCCAGGCCAGGGCGGTGGTCGTGGACTTGCCGTTGGTGCCGGTGATGGCGACGACCTCCTTGGCCTTGGAGAAGGCCAAAGCGATCTCGAGCTCGCTGTAG
>CAZTZW010000404.1:0-3051 GCA_964618085.1 uncultured Elusimicrobia bacterium | reverse complement strand
CCGCAAGGTCTGCGCGGCGACCGCCGAGGGGCGGTAGCGCTCGCCGGCCAGCGCGCGGGCGCGCTCGCCCATGGCGGCGGCCCGAGCCCCGTCGGAGAGGACCGCGAGCAGGGCCCGCGCCAGGGCGCCGCCGTCGCGCGGCTCGACGAGCAGGCCGGTGACGCCCTCCTCCACCATCTCCGGCACGCCGCCCACCTTCGAGGCGACCACCGGCACGCCCGCCGCCATCGCCTCCGCGACCGACAGCGGGGCGTTCTCCTGCAGAGAGGGCAGGACCAGGCAGGCCGCGGCCGCCAGCTCTTCCTGGATCTGAGCCACGCCGAGGTTGCCGAGGAAGCGGACCTTGTCCTTCAGGCCGAGCGCGGCGGCCTTCTCCTCGCAGGCGGCGCGGTAGGCCTCGTCGCCCCCGCCCGCGATGCGCAGCTCGGCCTCCGGGCGGCGCCGCACGACCTCGGCGAAGGCGGCCACGAGGCCGTCGAGGTTCTTGAGCGGGCGCAGGCGGCTGCAGCAGAACACCCGTCCGGGCCGCGGGTCGCGGCGCACGTCGAAGAAGGAGGAGGCGATGGGGTTGGCGATGCGCCAGGCGCGGCGCGGCGAGGACGGGAGGAAGCGCCCGACGTAGTCGCTGATGAGGATGACGTGCCCCGCCCGGCGGCGCGCGCGGCCCTCGGTGAGGCGCAGCGCCAGCCATTGGAGCCACCACAGTCCCCCCCACGGGCGGTCGAAGTAGGCGTCGCGCTCCACGATGCCGTGGACGGTGAGCACGGCGGCGCCCGGGTAGCCTTCCGCCAGGTAGGCTCCGCCCTGGAAATGCGCGACGTCGGGGCGCTCCGCCGCGAGGGCCTCCTGGACCTGGCGGCGGCCCACGAAGAGGTCGTAGAGCGTGCCCGGCAGGAGGCGCCAGAGCGGGAGGCGGCCGAGACGGATGACGGTCACCCCGGCGCTGGTCTCGCGCGTCGTCGGGCCCGCGGCGGCCTGCGGCACGACGACGACCGGCTCGACGCCCGGGGTCCGGCGCAGCTCGTCGACCAGGTACTGGGACGCCCCGGAGACCCCGCCGCTGACGCGGCCCGGGTCGCGCGGATAGGACGTCACCACGGCCACCTTCACGCGGGGACCCTCCCCGGCGCCGCGGGCGGCGGCGTCCGCGGCTTGCGGCGCGCGGCGTCGTGCTCGACCCCGCACGCGACCGCCGCGGCGAAGAATATCCAGAACAGCTTCTGGTGGTAGCCCGTGAGGGACATGTTGATGACGAGGAGGGAGGCCATCAGGGCGAAGGGCAGCGCGTCGCCGCTGCGGCGGCCGTGGAAGGCGGACTTCCAGAGCGCGCGCAGCAGCGCGAGGATGAACGGGACGGCGCCGATGAGCCCGACCTCGGTGAGGATGGCCAGGAACAGGTTGTGCGTGTCGCGCGAGACCAGGTTGAGATGGCCGCCCAAGGTCGACACGTTGTTGGCTCCGCCGTAGCCGAGCAGGGGCCGCTCCAGGAACATCGCCAGCGCGATGCGCCAGATGCCGGTGCGGCCGGCGGTGTCGCCCTTGCGGAAGGACTGCTCGAGTCTTAGGGCCAGGGACGTCCCCTTCTGGAACTCGAGGAACAGCATGCCGGCGAACAGCAGCAGGATGAGGCCCGTGATGACGTAGCGCTCGCGGCGCGCGGACTTGCCGCCGCAGAACAGCAGGGCGAGCAGCCCGACGAACAGGACGACCAGGCCCCCGCGGGAGCCCGTGTGCAGGATGGCGACGATGAGGGTCGACAGCGCCGCGATGGAGGCGCTCACCCGCGGCAGGAACCCGCGCGCCGCGAACAGGCGGGCGTCTCCCGCGATGCACAAGGCGCCCAGAGCGAAGTAGCCCGCGGCCACGTTGGGGTCCTGGTCGAGGATGGTGCTGCGGCCCTCGGGAACCTGGAAGGGGTCCCCGAACACGCCCAGCACCAGAGCGGCCGCGACGACGGTCATCCACCACCCGTAGAAGCGGAAGATGCGCGCGCGGAAGTCCGCGTCGGAGAGGAGGTTGATGGAGAGGAGGAAGAGGATGACCATCTGGAACAAGGTCATCTGCTCCTCGAAGAAGCGCTTGTCGAGCTCGGAGGGCACCCATAGGCGGGAGAGCGAGAAGATGGCGAAGTACCAGGCGACCATCCAGAACCCCGCGGGGAAGCGGCGGTAGCAGACCCGCCGCGTCAGGACGGACAAGCCTATCAGCAGCAGGCCCAGCAGGCGGGAGACCGTGACCGGGGAGTCCTCGCCCTGGAAGACGAAGATGGTCTCCAGGGGGATCCAGAAGATGAAGGCGTAGAACGACGCGCGGGTGAGCTGGAGGAGGTTCATGCGCCGAGGGCCCTCCCGAGGACCTTGAGGAAGCGCCCGGGCGGGCAGTGCCGCCAGGAGCATTCCCTCCACAGGACGTCCCGCGCGCGGGCGCGCGCGCCGTATTCGACGAGGTCGCTGGCGTAGGTCACGAGATAGCGGTTCTCCAGGCGGCGCAGGCTGGACTCGAAGCGGGCCGGGACGGCCCCCTCCGCGCGCAGGCGGCGCACCGTCTTGACGGGCTCCGGGAAGAAGGGCTCCGGGAACATCGCGCTGCTGCCCGCGACCTCGTTGTGGTAGACCGCGAGCACCTCCGGCACGCAGGCGGCCGCGCCGGTCAGCGCGAGGCGCAGCCACGTGTCGAGGTCCCCCGAGCGATGGATGCCCGGAGGGAAGCCGCCGGCCCCCAGCAGGGCGTCCTTGCGCGCCACGGTCGAGGAGGACGTCATGCCGCGCCCGCGGTGGGCCACGGCGAAGGCGAAATAGTCGTCGAGCAGGCGAGGCTCCGTGAAGGAGGGCGCCAGCCACGGGGCGCCGTCGGCGACGCTCAGCAGGTCGGTGAACACCGCGGACGCGGACGGCAGGCTCTCGGCCGCCCCCAGCGCCTTCTCGAGGAAGCGCGGCCGCCACTCGTCGTCCGAGTCGAGGAAGGCGACCCAGCGGCCCCTGGCCTCGGCGACCCCGCGGTTGCGCGCGGCGCAGTCGCCCCCGTTGGGCTGGACGACGACGCGGGCGCGTC
>CAZTZW010000403.1:0-3061 GCA_964618085.1 uncultured Elusimicrobia bacterium | reverse complement strand
CTCTCCGCCCGCGAGTCGCTGCGGGATTCGGGCTGGCTCCCGCCGGTGCTCGCGCGCATCAAGCGCCTGGGCACCCCCGAGCCCGCGGCCCGCACGGGAGGCCTGCGCCCCAAGGAGCTGCCGCTGAAGCAGGAGCCGTACTTCGCGTGGCGCGACGTCCTGGAGTGGGGCGAGCCCATCCGTCTCTCCGCGGGCGTGGAGTGGCGCGACCCGAAGGGCGGGGCGCGCGCGGCGGTGTGGTACACCACGGCCTCGGCCGCGGGCTTCCTGGGCTACGACGAGGCCGTGCGCCAGCTGCGCGCGAGCGTCGGCGCCGAGGGTGAGAGCGCGTTGGCGGAGGTGAAGGTCGGCACGCGCACGGCGCTGTCGGGGCGCGTCTCGCGTTGGGTGTACCCGGAAGGCACGCTCGTCGGCAGCTCGGCGCGAGTCGTGGTCACCGAGACCGTCCTGGTCCGCGACGCGACGGGGATGTACACGGCCCGCCTGCGCGGCGACAAGGCCGAGTTCGAGGCCGCTCTCCCCCGCTTCCGGCGCCTGCTCGAGCAGCTCGTCCTGGGTCCGCCCAAGGCCGCGCCGCCGCCCAAGGCGGAGACCGTCCCTTTCTACCAATGAGCGACCCGACCGAGCGCCGCGGAGCCGCCCGCTTCATCACCATCCTGCCGCTGCGCATCCTCGACGCCAAGGGCGAGCCGCTCGACGCGACCGCGACCGCGCACGACCTGACGGCGAACGGGTTCAAAGGCGAGTGCCAGATCGAACTCCAGCAGGGCGCGGCGTTCCACTTCGCTCTCGACCTTCCCGACGGTCTCCCGGTGACCGGCCAGGCGGTCGCCGTCTGGGTCAAGAAGCACGACTTCTCCAACTGGGTGGGCGGCAAGATCGTCAAGATGAGCTGGGGCGACAAGCGGCGCCTGAAGGCCGCCATCGCGCCGCCCGGCGTCGAGTGGGGCCCCATCCTCGACCAGGCCTTCAAGGCGCTGGTCATGCTCACCGTCCTGCTGGCCCTGCACCGCGTCATGTTCGAGCGGCCGCTGTGGCGCCGCACCCTCTTCGACCTGCTGCCGAGCGTGGTCGCGCTCGTGGTGATGGGGTGGTCGCTGATGGGCCTGCTGAAGCGCCGTTAGAGCGGACCTTCTCTCGTGCCCCCTCGGCGCGCGGGTTCCGCTCGCGAGGGAGGGCCGTCGAGACATGGTCGGAGAGGACCGCTCGGGAATGACCCTCGCTCGACGTCCGGCGCGGCCGTGAGCGCCAACAGCCGCGCCTCCCGACGTCCTCTCCGACCATGTCTCGACGGCCCGCCTCTGTGAGCGGAAGTCCCGCGCTCGCGGAGTCGTTATGCTTAAAAGCGCTGGCTGCTTGCTGCGGCGAAGTCGCCAGCGCTTTTAAACATGCACCTTCCCATCACCGAGCGGGGCGCTCCGCTGCCTGAGACGGGCCGCCACTGGATGGTCCGCGGGGGTCTCGGGAGGCGCCGCGCAGACCCACGGCGGCGCCGGACGTGAAGCGAAGGTCGATCCGAAGCGTCCCCCGCGGACCAGCCAGTGGCGGCCCTCCCTCGCGAGCGGAACGGACGTGAACTGATACTGAGGTCGGCGGCTAGAAGCCTTCGCGGCAGCGAGGGTTCATCGCGTCGCGCAGGAACAGGCGCGGCCCGGCGGCGCGCAGGGCGAATCCCCAGCGTTCGTGGCCCCACAGGGGCGCGGCGGGAGTGAAGGCGAGGACGAAGGGCTGGCCCTTGCCGCTCGGGTCGTAGAGCATGAAGCGCAGGAGCGCGGTCTCGGCCATGAGGTCGTGCGGCATCTCCACGCAGTCGCCGAGGAGCTTGTCGCCGTGCGCCAAGCGCAGGCAGCGGCGATAGGCCGAGGACACCTGCGCGCCCGTGATGAGCACGACCGTGTCCTTGAGGCCCGCGATGGCCACCGGCGACGCCCAGTCGATCTTGAGCGCGACCTTCTCGGGCTTGGGGTCCGCGAGGAAGGCGGCGGCTCCCTCGTCCTCGGGCTTGAACTTGTAGGCGCCGGTCTTGGCCTCCTCCACGGCGGCCGCGGCGAGCGCGGCGCCGAGGCGCTTGTACAGCGGTTCGTCCACGGCGTTGGGCAAGGGCTTATAGACGGCGCGCGATCCCTTCAGCGAGAAACTCTCGGTCACCTTCACCGCGATGACGGGCATCCCGACCTGGGAGCGCGGCCCCTTGAGCAGGCCCGCGCGCAGGCGCAGGGGCTTGTTGCCCTTGCAGGCGCCGCCGTAGGTCGGAGAGGAGCGCGCCAGGCCGAAGAGGCCGGCGCCCTCGTCGCCTACCACGAGGAAGGTCCCCCCCGGGGCCAACTCGACGCCGGCGCCCTTCTTGACGCTCTTGTCGAAGATGGCCCACTGCGCGCCGACGTCGTAGACGGGATAGATGCCGCGAGCGCCGTACTCCTCCTGCGCGGCGGCGGGACTCATGAAAGCCAACAGCAACAAGGCCAGCATGAGGCAGAGAGTATCAAATCCCCCGCGGGAGGGTCAGCGACTCGGGCGGAAGGCGCCAGCGCGGCGGCAGCTCGTGCTCGGCCCAGCGGGCGAGCTCGACGCCCGACTGCGCGTCGAAGAGCACCGCGCCGTCGCCGGGGGTGAGGACGGCGGCGCGCGCGTAGTCGGCGCTGTAGACGATGACGGTCCCGCTGGCCGGGTGGATCAGGCCGTCGGCCTCCCAGCGCGAGAAGTGCCGCCACGCCCAGGGCTCGCCCTCGTGCAGGACGAACCACACCCCTTCGTCGCGGACCCACCAGCGGTCGCGGTGGCGCAGCCACGGGGCGTGAGCCGCGTCGGGCAGGGCCCACCAGCGCCGCTCCAGCCGCGTCAGCCACAGCCACGCGTCCTCGAAGGCCAGCCCGCGGCCGACTCCGGCGTGGTAGACGCGGCGCTCGTCCTCGACGTGCCAATGCCCGTCGCGCTTGCGGCAGTCCAAGGCCGCGTCGTCTGGGTCGGTCTCCTCGAGACGCGGCAGCGGGGTCTCGCTCCAGCGGGCGGGCTTGCCGTCTGCTTTGGCGAGGGGTTGGCGCGGCGAGAGCTCGGCCAAGGT
>CAZTZW010000402.1:0-3076 GCA_964618085.1 uncultured Elusimicrobia bacterium | reverse complement strand
GGAGCTGGCGGAAGACGACGCTCACGCGAAGGAGTTTTCCGCGCTCTTGCGGGCCACGGTCGCCGAGATGAAACGGCACGAGGAGGCCACGGGTCTCGCTACCGGCCTCCCCGATCCCGCTTATACGCCTCTGGATCCGCTCCAAAGCTTCTGATCGCGGGCCATGGGCACTCCCCGCTCCGCCGCGCTGGGTCTCCTGCTGACCGCGGGGCTAGCTCTCCCCTCCGGCGCCCGGATCATGCCCGAAACGGAGCCGGTGGACCCGGTGGAGGCGCCGGAGGCGGAGCTGCCCGACGGCTTCGTGGAGATGCGTGACGGCTGCACCGGCTCCATCATGGAACCCATGCCTCACGGCGGCGGGGAGTTCTGGATCACCGCCCGCAAGGACACTTTACCCGGCCTTTTCCCCGTCATCCGTCACCGCACCCGCTGGATGTCGTCCTCCGCGCTGTTCACCCTTTGCGCCTCCAAGGAGCAGATCTCCGCCTATGCCTCGTGGCACGAGGCCCGCTCCAAGGTGATTCGGAAGGAGATCGAGGCCGAGCACCGCGGCTTCATCGGCCAGGCCGCGAACATGGAGTATCAGAGCCTTCCTCCCGAGCAGCGCACTCCCGAGACGCGCGCCCGCTTCCTCGCCGCGATCGAGAAGATGGTGGCCGAGGAGATGGTGAAGGACGACGCCTACGCCCGGGATTACCCCGCCCTCCTGCGCTCCGCGGTCGCCGCGATGGAGGAGCACGAGCGGGTCACGGGCCTGCCCACGGGTCCGCGTCAGCCTTGACCGTCTCCTGCGCCGGCGCAGTTCCTGTCATCTTAAAAGATGACACGACTGGCTCCAGCGCTAGTGGTTATCGTTAGTAAAAACAGCCGAGCGGCTTAACAAAGGGTCTGACCCCTTCGTTGAGTCAGCCCAGGTCGGCGGGGAGCTTCGGGGGCTCGGGCGATTCCTCGCCCTTGCGCACGCGGTCGATCTTCTGGACGGCGGCGTCCAGGCGCTTGAAGGAGGTCTGCTCGATGTCGCCGTAGACCTCGCGGGCCTTGTCGAGCTGCTCGCCCAGCTTCAGGAAGCGGGTCTTGAAGGTCTCGTAGGTGGCCCCGAAGTGCCCGATGAGCTTGAGCACCTCCTGGGTGGCCTGGGTGAAGTGGAAGTGGTCGAAGGCCTGGCGCACGACGCCCAGCACGGCGTAGAGGGTGAAGGGAGAGCACAGCACGACCTTCTGGGCCAGGGCCTCGTCGGCCAGGCCGGGGAAGGACTCCTGGATGAAGGCGTAGACCTGCTCGTTGGGGATGAAGAGCAGGACGTAGTCCAAGGTCCCCTCCTCCGGGCTGACGTAGCCGCGCGAGGTGACCTCCTTTATACGGGCCTTCACGTCCTTCTCGAACTCCTTCTTGAAGCGGGCCTTCTCCTCGGGCGCGGCGGCGTGCGACAGGCGCAGCCAGTTGTCCAAGGGGAACTTCACGTCCATGTTCAGCTTCTTGGAGTCGGGGAGCAGGAAGGTGAAGTCGGGGCGCACGGTGGAGGTGTCCAACGCGCGGTTCTTCTTATATTGGATGCCCTCCTGCAGGCCGGAGGCGCGCAGGATGTCCTCGGCCATGCGCTCGCCCCACTGGCCGCGGGCGCGCGAGTTGTCGAGCATCGAGCGCAGGCCCTCGGTCGAGGTCGCGAGCTTCGCGGTCTGGTCGGCGGCGTCCTTGAGGCCCTTCTCCAACGAGCCGTACTTGGTCGCCCGGTCGGCCTCGAACTTGCGGACCAGCTCCTCGTAGGTCTTCAGGCGCTCGGAGAGCTTCTCGACCGCGTTCTCGACCGCGACGCGCTTCTCGTCCAGGTCGCCCTTCTGCTTCACCCTCTCGGTCTCGAACTTCTGCTCGGCGAGCTCGAGGAAGCGGCGGAAGTCCTCGGTCTGCTGGAGGCGGACGGCCTCCTGGTTCTTGCCGGAGGAGAAGAAGACGAGGTAGAAGACCACGCCGCTGATGGCGGCGCCGGCCAGGACGGCGAGCACGACGGTCAGAGCGGTCATCTCTTCTTCCTCGACAGGATGCGGGCGGTCTCGAGGTCGATGACGTCCTGCTTGCACGTCTTGCCGGTCTCGATGTACAGCTTGAGCTTGGCGACGCAATCCTCCCAGCCGCGCGCGTAGCGGTCGTAGAGGCCGTCTGCGGAGGCGGGGAAGCCCGCGTGCAGCAGGGAAAGCTCGCAGTTGCGCAGGCGCGGGTTGATGAAGAAAGAGGACAGGGGCGGCACGTCCTTCTCGCCGCGGGCGGGCTTCCACATCCAGGCGACCTTGCGCCCCGGCTCGAGGTCCACGAAGAAGCCCTCGCGCTCGTTCCAGAGCGACGTCTTGGACTTGGGCCACACCAGGCGCAGGCGTCCGGCGTTGCGCGCGTCGGTCTCGGCCCCGGACAGCCACCAGCGGGTCAGCTCGCGCGCGGACGTGAGGGCGGCGTAGACGCGTTCGGGCGCGGCTTTCAGCGGCACCTCGTAGCGGATGTCGCGCGTCGCGCCCCGTCGGGGGCGGTGGGTCTCGGCGGGGACCATCGAGGTCTAGTTTAGCACGCTCCCAGCCGGTCGGCCAGGGGTCAGAGGTCGATGGCCGAGCCGCTGCGGCCCGGACCGGGAAGACGGACCTTGCGTCCGCCGGGACCGCGCGTGATGGGGAGGAACGAGCTGACCATGTTGTTGAAGTTTTCCTCGTACTTCCGGTAGCCGCCGCGCGTGGCGGGGTAGGTCAGCACATAGAAGCCCGAGCCCATCGGGACGATGACGTAGGCGTGCTGGCGGACGTTGTAGGACTCGCCCGTCTCCGAATCCTCCTCCACGCCGTACTGCACCGTGGAGGGGATGGCGACCCGGGAGAGGACCACGAACAGCTTGGCGTCCAGGCCCGACCCGCGCAAAGGGATGTCCTTGACCGGGGTCTTGAGCTCGTACTCAGGGCCGTAGACGGCCTCGAGCGTCTGGACGATGAAGTCGTCGGGGCCCGAGTACATCTCCAGGCGCCCGTCGCGCAGCTTGTGCGGCCAGTAGTTGCGGTACCAGCGGATGCTCATGCTGGGCACGCCCAGGTGGAAGGCGGGG
>CAZTZW010000401.1:0-3084 GCA_964618085.1 uncultured Elusimicrobia bacterium | reverse complement strand
CAGGTCATCAGCGGGGTCAGCATGACCGCGACGATGCGGCGCTTCTCGCTGGGGATGGTGCGCGCGGCCATGACCCCGGGGATGGCGCAGGCGAAGCCCGAGAGGAAGGGGATGAAGACGCGCCCGTCGAGGCCGAAGGGACGCAGGGCCTTGTCCACCATGGCGGCGGCGCGCGGCAGGTAGCCGCTCTGCTCCAGGAAGCCGATGAGGGTGAAGAGGATGGCGATCTGCGGCACGAACACGACGACGGCCGACACGCCGGGGAGGATGCCGTCGCAGAGCAGGCTCGCGAGCAGGCCGGCCGGCAGGGCGGCCCGCAGCGAGCCGGAGGCGGCGTCGAGCAGGCCGGTGAGGCCCTCCATGAGGGGAGCCGCGCCCGTGAACAGCGCCTGGAACAGGGCCGTCATCGTCAGCAGGAGGAGCAGGGGCCCGCCGACGGGATGCAGGAAGGCGCGGTCGATGCGGATGGAGCGCGCGATGGTGGGCAGCAGGGGCTTGCGCGGCAGGCGCACCGCGGCCGCGCAGGCGTCGTGGGCGCGTTCGACGGCGCGCATCTGCCGCTGCTGCAGGCCGCTCTTGGCCTCGCGCGAGAGGTCGGCGGGCGCCGTCGCCCCGCGCGCGTGGGAGGCGAGCAGGTCCTTGAGCGCGTCGAGTCCTTCCCCGAGGCGCGCGGAGACGGTCAGCACCGGCGCGCGCAGCGAGCGGCTCAGCGCCGCGGCGTCGACCTTCACGCCGTTCTGGCGGGCCTCGTCGATCATGTTGACGGCCACGGCGACCGGGTAGCCCGCCTCGAGGAGGCCGGCGGCCAAGGAGAGGTCGTTGGCGAGGTTGCAGGCCTCGACCACGCACAGCACGACGAGCTCGTCGTCGGTCTCGGAGACCTCGGCCAGGAAGCGGAAGGTCACGCGCTCGTCCTCGGTGGACGGCAGGAAGGAGAACGTCCCGGGGAGGTCGACGACCTCGAGCTCGCGGCCCTCGTGGAGCATGGTGCCGGCGGCCTTCTCCACGGTGCAGCCCGCGTAGTTGGCGGTGCGCTGGCGCAGGCCGGTGAGGGCGTTGAAAAGGGTGGTCTTGCCCGTGTTGGGACGTCCCGCCAGCGCGACGACTCGCCGGCGCGCTGGGGCCGACGCGGCGGGCGGGGTCACGCGGGCTCCACGCGGATGCGGGCGAGGAGGTCGGTCTCGAGGGCGAGGAGCTGCTGGCCGACCAGGCACTCGACGGGGTCGCCGAGGGGGGCGGCGAGGAGCTTCATGACGGTCTCGCCGACGTGCAGGCCCATGCCGGAGAGGCGGGCGCGCTCCGCCTCGCCCACGGCGGAGAAGCCGGTCACGCGCAGCGGCGCGTTCCAGGCGGCTTTCTGAAGCGTCAGCGCGGCGCTCATCGGGGTCATTATAGCCTTGTTGAGACCCAGTTTCAATAAGAGCCCCGCTCAAGCGGCGTATCATAAGATGATATCATCACGGCATGAGAGACCCTTTCTCCCGCCTCGACGCCGCCCGCGACCTGCTGGCGAGCGGCCGCCCCGACGCCGCGTCGCGCCTCCTGGACGTCGACTTCCCCTCGGCTCTGCTGGGGGAGAAGGCCGTGCTGCGAGGCGACGCGTTCCGGGACCAGGGCTTCTTCCGCAAAGCGCAGGAGTGCTACCGCCGCGCGCTCAAGGCCGCGGCTGCGGGCGAGCGCGACCTCATCCTGGGCGCCGAGCTCGGCCTGGCCCGCTGCGCCCGTTCGCTGGGCGAGATACGGGACGCCGCCGCCGCCATGAAGCGCGCCCGCAAGGCCGCGCGCGGCGGCTACGCCGAGACGCTGGCGCTCGAGGACGCGCTGGTGCTGCGCGCCGCGGGCGACTACAAGGCCGCGCTGCGCGCGCTCGCGCCGCTGCTGGCCGGCGCGCGCAAGGTCCAGGACTGGTCCGCCGTGGGCTACATCCTCTGGGCCACGGGCGGGGCGCGGCGCTTCGACGGCGACCTCGCCGGCTCGCACCGCGACTTCCGCGAGTCGTTGGCGGCGTTCACCCGCGCCGGCGACCGCGAGGGCCGCTCCTACGCCTTGTTCGGCCTGGGCGGCATCGCGCGCGTGCGAGGCTTCTTCGCCGAGGCCCGCAAGGCGTACGCCGAGGCCGGCAAGCTCCTGGCGGGCGGGACCGACGTCTTCGGCCGCGCCTACGCCCACTGCGGCCTGGCCAACGTCCTGCGCCAGCAGGGCCTGCTCGCCGAGGCCGAGCGCAACTACCTGAAGTCGTACGTCCTCTACGCGAAGCTCGACGACCGCGTCGACCTCGCCTACGTGGACTGGGGCCTCGGCCAGGTCCATCAGCGGAGGGGAGAACTCCCTCAGGCCGAACGCCGCTATCGCGCCGCCCTCGAAGCGTTCCATAAGGGAGGCGAGCACCGCGGCGAGGCGCTGTCGCTGAAATCGTTGTCCGAAGTCCTCCACGCCCGCGGCCGCACCGCCGTCGCCGAGCGCTTCTTCGACGCCGCCGTCTCCGTCTCCCGCCGCGCCGGCCTCCACGCCCACCTCGAGACCTACACTTAACAAGGGGGTCAGACCCCTTGTTAAATAACAAAGGGGTCTGACCCCTTGTTAAATTCTTCCCCGATGTCCGCGGCGTAACAAGCTCGAAACACAGTTGTCGTAGTCTGTGCCCCATGGGACAGAACATCTGGGGCGTGTTGGACGCGTATGCGGGACAGTGGGTGGCGGTCGATGCTCAGGGCCGCGTCGTGGCCTCGGCCGGGAGCCTCGATGAGACGATGCAGGCGGTGGGTCCGCGGCCGGGCGTGCTGACCTACGTGTACGCCGCCGGCGCTTCGAAGTAAGCCCGGCGACGGCGCGTCAGATCTTGAAGTCTTGGCCGAGGTAGAGCTCGCGGGCCTTGGGGTCGTCGAGCAAGGTCTGGGACGAGCCCTCTACTAGGATGCGGCCGTCGAAGATGAGGTAGGCGCGGTCGATGATGGGCAGGGTCTCGCGCACGTTGTGGTCGGTGATGAGCACGCCGATGCCAGACTTCACCAACTTGCGGATGATGCCCTTGAGCTCGCCGACGGTGATGGGGTCGATGCCGACGAAGGGTTCGTCGAGCAGGAT
>CAZTZW010000400.1:0-3087 GCA_964618085.1 uncultured Elusimicrobia bacterium | reverse complement strand
GGCGCCGCCCGCGCCGCGCCCCCTGCTGGCCGCCGCGGCGCTGGCCGCGGTCGCCTGGGGAGCCCTCGCCGGGCGCCCCGCGCTCGCCGCGCGCGTCAACGCCGCGGAGAAGCCCTTCGCCGCATCCTCGCCCGAGCTCGACGAGCGCATCCGCGACCTCGAAGCCCGGCTCGCGGCTTCTCCCGAGAACGCCGACCTCGCCGAGGCTCTGGCCTTCC
The DNA here is from genome assembly GCA_964618085.1 of uncultured Elusimicrobia bacterium. Lineage (GTDB taxonomy): Bacteria > Elusimicrobiota > Elusimicrobia > UBA1565 > UBA9628 > GWA2-66-18. The sequence goes on along the minus strand of CAZTZW010000400.1, from coordinate 2,869 downwards.
TCTACGCCAAGGACTCGGCCTGGGACCGGGCCATCGCGCGCTTCGAGCTCGCCGCGCGCCTCGACCCGTCGCGCCCGGGGCCCTTGAACAACCTCGGCAACGTGCATTACACTCTCGGCGACCCCGACCGCGCCGCCGCGTACTGGGAGAAGTCCCTCGAGGTCGCGCCCGCTCAGATCGACGCGCGACTTAACCTCGCCAAGCTGCACTACGAGCGCGGCCGTCTCAAGCCCGCCGCGGCGCAGCTCGAAGAGGTCCTGAGGCGCGACCCCGGCAACGCCAAGGCGCGCGTGCTCCACAAGAGGATGCTCGAATGACGCCGCTCGCCCTCCTGCTCGCCGCCGCCGCCCTCGCCGCGCCGACGCCTCCGGCCCCGCGCCTGAGCGTGGAATCGCGCGCGCTCAAGCCCGGGGAGATGCTGCTCCTCGTCGTGGAAGGCCACGACCCGCGGACGGCGCCGGCGGCGACGCTCGGCGGCCAGGCGCTGGACTTCTTCGCGGCGCCCTCCTCGGGGACCTGGCTGGCCCTGACCGGGCTCGACGTGGAGGCCAAGCCCGGACCGGTCGCGCTCAAGACGACTCTGCGCGCCCCGGGCGGCAAGCCCGTCGTGGAGGAGCGCCAGCTCGAAGTCGAGCCCGCGGTCTTCCCGGTCGTGGAGCTCAAGGTCCAGGCCAAGTACGTGACGCCGGCGAAGTCCGACGGCGAGCGCGCCGAGGCCGAAGCGGGCCGCCTGCACAAGCTCTTCACGCGCGGCGAGCCCAAGCGCCTCTTCGAGGGACGCTTCGACTCGCCCATCCCCGGCGCGGCGTCCGCGCGCTTCGGCGAGCGCCGCTTCTTCAACGGCCAGCCGCGCTCCCCTCACTCGGGCGCCGACCTGCGCGCCAAGACCGGCACGCCGGTGCGCGCGCCCGCCGCCGGCAAGGTCGTCCTGGCCGGGCCGCTGTTCTTCCAGGGAAAGACCGTGGTGCTCGACCACGGCCTGGGCGTGACGACCCTGTACGCGCACCTCTCGCGCATCACGGTGAAGTCCGGGGACCTGGTCAAGAAAGGCCAGGTGCTCGGCCGGGCCGGCGCGACGGGACGGGTGACCGGCCCGCACCTGCACTGGGCCCTCAAGTGGCGCTCGGCGCGCGTGGACCCCTTCTCCCTGACGAGCCTCGACCTCGACGCGCGCCTGAAGCCCAAGCCCGCCGACCCGCTCAAGCGCTCCCCCGCCTGCGACGGCGTGGACCTCCCCGCCCCGCCGAAGTGGGGCAAGGCCTCGGGCGGCCTGCGCGCGCGCCTGCGCCCGCTGAAGGCCGCCTACGCCCCGGGCGAGCCGGTGACCTTCCTCGTGGAATTGCAGAACGCGGGCAAGTCCAGCCTGTTCCTCGACTTCGTGCTCGAACCCGCCGCCCGCGGCCGGGTGCTGGGCCTGAGGACGGCCCCCGCCGCGCCCGCGTTCTCCACCGCGACCGCGCGGGCGCAGACCGAGCAGATCAAGATCCCGCCCGGGAAGGCCTTCTGCTTCGAGCAAAGCCTCGACGGCGGCGCCCCCATCCTCGCGGACGCGACCACGACCTACCCCTTCGTCTACGACAGCGCCGGCCTGTACTCGACGGCGACGGTGCGCGCGGGCATCTGGCGCGGCCGCCTGCTCGCCCTTCCCGCCGCCGTCGTCGTGAGCACCGAACCCCTCAGAAGCGAGCCGTGAGCCGGGCTCTGGCCGCTCAGGCGCCCCGGCAAAGCCCCCCTTGACTGCGCAGGGTCTCGGGCTTACACTCGAAGCATGAGACCCCTCCTAGCCCTCCTCGTCGCCGGACTCGCCGCGGCCGCGCCGCTCCACGCCGAGAAAGTGAACTACGTGGAGACGACCCCTCCCGCCGGCGTTTCGCCCCAGCAGGGCTTCGAGATCGAGGTGCACGAGGACGGCGTGATGACCTTCAGCAACAGCGCCTGCGTGCGCTTGAAGGCCACCGGCAACGCGTTCCAGCCCTGGAACTGCGAGGATGCGCCGGCGAAGGTGAGCGCGACCTGGCTCATCGCGCCGGGCGGCGACAAGCGCCTCGCCGTCACGGTGCGCGCGACCGGAGAGCCGTGGATACTCGAGCATCTGGTCGAACTGGGCGCCGACGGGACCACGCCCAAGTCCTACTCCGCCCAACTCTACCGCTACAACCCCGATCGCTGCCCCGTCTCCGGGGCCGACGCCAAGACCTATATCGAGCTCTCTTTGCATGACTGCCAGGTCCAGAGACAAGCGCTGCCCGGAGGAGTGCTCTACCACGTCAAGCAGGGCGTGCTGGTCGGCGGCCGCCTAAAAGCCAGTTTCGCCTTCGTCGGCACCGGCTCCTCCTTCTGGGGCCAGAACAACACCTCGGCCGACCTCGACGCCGCCGCCATCCGCACCTTCAGGCTCGATCAGCCCGCCAAACCCGGCAGCCTCCGCGAAGCGTCCTATCATGAGGCCCCGGACCGCGACAAGCCGTTCCGACGCTACACGGCTCCGACGACCCTCGAACTATGAGCCCGGCGCCGCTCAGAGCGAGCGGCGAGCGTGGATCTGCACGCGCAGGCCGCCGTTGAGCGTGGAGAGCCCCGGCTCGAGGTTCAGACCCGCCGCGCGCGCCAGCACCGGCTCCGACGTGAGCAGCGCGACGTTCCAGCCGGCGGCCTTGGCCTTCACGGCCTTCCCCAGACTCGCGTACAGGTCGCGCAGGTCCTTGCCCTCGCTCACCCGCACGCCGTAGGGCGGGTTGGTGACGATCCAGCCGCGGCCCGGCGGCGGCTCGACGGCGGAGACGGCCTTGACGGAGAACTCGATGACCTCGGCCACCCCCGCGCGCGCCGCGTTGGCTTTCGCGGCCTCGATGGCCCCGGCGTCGCGGTC
>CAZTZW010000399.1:0-3096 GCA_964618085.1 uncultured Elusimicrobia bacterium | reverse complement strand
CGGAGGCTGCTGCTGCGCGCCGGGACCCATCACGAGGGCGGAGGGGTCGCGCACGTTCAACGGCGTGATGATGTCGCCGCCGCCGCCGATGGCGCCGCCGGGCGCCAGGCCCGTGATGCCGCTCTCGTAGGGGCTGCCGCCGTTGTTGAACAGGTTGCCGGCGCCTTTGCCGCCCCAGCCGGCCTGCATGGTGTCGGCCCCGTTCTCGGGCGCCATCATGAAGTGCTCCGCCAGGGGCGCCATGAAGAGGGTGCCCAGGCCCGCGAGGATGAACGCGAGGTCCTTCTTCTTGAACTGCTTGAGGCGGTCGAAGAGGGACATGCCCGCGGCGAGGCCCTTGATCTTCATCTGGGGCTTCTGCGAGTCCTTGAGGGTGGGGATCTTAGGCTGGTCCATGGTATTGCTCCTGTTACCGGACGACGTGGCTCCCGGTCTGAGACTGCGCCGATTGCCGGTTCATATCGCCGCCGCGGTCGCTGCAATTCTGCTCTTGGCCCTTCCCGGCGGTGAGAGGGCACTTGTTGGTGTGCTCGTTGCGGATGGAAGCGTAGTTCTCGCAAGCGGACGTGATCTTCTTGCTCTGCTCGCCGCAGCGGCGGGCGAGGTCGGCGGTCTTCTTGCTGCAGCCGCCGCCGCCGGAGAACCGGCTGCAGCCCATGCGCTCGAAGGTATCGGACTCCTCCTGCATCTTGGCCATGGCCGCGTTCTCGCGGTCGCGGTACTCGACGTCGAGGTCGCGGCACTTCTTCGCGTCCTTCTCCATCTCCAGACCTTCCTGCATATAGCCGTCGGCGACGTTGGAGCTCGGGACGTTGGGCGTGGCGTGGTCGATCTCGGGGGCGCTGAGGATGTCGGTGTTGCCGCCGCTGACCTTGAGGCCGTCGTAGATGGCGCCGGTGTTGTAGGTCGCGAACTCGCCGGGGCAGCCGGGAGGCACGCAGTTGGGCGTGGTGGCGACGGCCGCCATCCCGCGGCCGTCGGCCAGCTGGGCGAAGGCGCGGCGGGTGTTGATGGCGCTCGTGCCGATGCCGCGCTGGACGCGGGCGCTCATGGCCGAGGCGCGCGCCTGCGACAGCTTGCCCGGGCTGGCGCCCTGGATGCGGGCGCGCGGCGCGTTGATCTTGTCCGTGGTCTCCAGGGCGCTGCGCAGGGACTCGCCGGGCCGCTTGCCCGCGCTGGCCCCGCCGCCGAACATGTCCTTGCCCGCGTAGGCGCCGCCCGGCACGCCCAGGTCGGCGCGGCCCGCGAAGCCCAGGAGGTCCTTGGCGCCGGGAGCGAAGCCGCCCGCGTTGGCCTCGCGCACCATGCCGCCGCGCTGCTGCGCGAGCAGCGCGTCGTCGATGCTGACGCCCTGGTCGGCGTTCTGGGAGTCCTCGGGAGTGAGGATGCCGCTGACGTCCTTGCCCTGCGGGAGCTTGCCGCCGGGATAGCCGCCGCCTTCGAGGTCGTGCTTGCGGCCCTTGACCATGTCGAGGGAGCTGCCGCCCGCGGCCGGCTTGCCGAAGAACGCGCCCCAACCCGCGGGGCGCGCGCCCGACTCCTTGGCGGCGCGCAGCTGCGCGACGAAATCATCATAGGAGCGGGAGCCGCCCCGGGCGAGGAAGCCCCACTTCGAGGTGTCGACGCCCAGGCGCGAGGCGAGCCACGCGATGCCCGCCACCGCCTTGGTGCCGCCCGGCAAGTTGAGCACCATCGCCGAAGGCGCTACAAAAAGGAAGGACGCCAAGCCCACGACGAGCAGGAGCGCCGAGAAGGTCCGATTCTCCTTGACCCACAGGAAAACCAGACCCAGAAGGCCCTTTTTCTTGTTGCGATCGAAGAATTTAGTGGACATTTTCGTCTCTTACTCTCGACGCTTCAGTGTAGCCCCGTCTCCATAGCCTGTCAATGCGTTTTAATCCGTTTTACCGAACTTCAATCTTGGCCCCTTTCACTGGACCGGGCCGCCGTTGCCGTCCATGGTGACGGGGGTGTTGCGCTCCGCCTCCACGTCCTTCTGGACCGTCGTGGGCGCGGGCGTCGGACCCGGGCGGTTGCACGAGCCGCCGCCGTTGGCCAGGACCTGGTCGGTGCACTCGTTGACCGCGTCCTTCTGATAGGTGCCGGTGCCGTACTGGTTGGCCATCGCGTTGCCCATCTGCTTGGCCATGGCCGCCATCTGCGCGGCCATCTGCATGAGCATCATGCCGATGCCGATGAGCATGACGCCGATGGCGATGAGGATGCCGCCGATGCCCAGGAAGGTCAAGGTCGAACCGATGGCGATGAGGACGGCGCCAAGGACCATGAGCATCATGCCCATCATCTTCATCTGGCCGGCCGCCTGCGCCATCTTCTCGATGTTCTTGAAGTTGTTGTCCATCGTCGGGTCGCCGCGGACCCCGTCGGGGGTCGCGACGTCGGGCACCGACGTCACGTCCGGGGCGCCGCCGCCGCCGGGATTGGTCGGCTTGCCGTCGAACGCGTCGGCGCCGGCGGCGTTGAGCTCGCCGCCGTTGGTCGCGCGCTGGTCGAAGGCGTCCGCCGCCGAGGCGCTGGCGCTGTCGGCCGTGCTCGCGCCCGCGCCCGCCGTGGAGAGACCACGCGCGACCTTGAGCTGGCCGAAGGCGCGCTGCGTGCGCGCCCGGTTGGCGTTGAGGCGGGAGGCCCGGGACTGGCGGTTGCTCTTCATGCCGCCGATCTTGCCGTTGTTGGCCTTGGGGATGCTGAGGTTGGCCTTGGCCAGGCTGCCGTTGAACTTGGGCGCGTTGGCGCTGCCGGCGCCGCCGAAGATGTTCTTGTTGCCGAAGCCGCCGCCCAGGTTGGACGTGAGCTTGGCGCCGCTGAGGTTGTGCGCGAGCTTGTCCTTGCCCGCCAGGCCGCCCTGAGTCTCGTTGATGGTGCCGTGCTCGAGGGTGTCGGTCGGCGTGGCCGCGGTCTTGTCCTCGACCTTGGCCTCCTCCGTCTTGGCCGGGGCCTGCGCCTTGGCGACGGGGTCGAAGCGGATGTCCCCCTTGCCGGTGATGGCGGTGCGGTCGGAGCCGCCGCGGTCGATCTTCAGCGACGAGCTCAGCCCGCCGCGGTTCGGGACGATGCTCCCATCGGCGCCGCCGCCGC
>CAZTZW010000398.1:0-3111 GCA_964618085.1 uncultured Elusimicrobia bacterium | reverse complement strand
GGCACCAGCCTCGTCGAGCTGCTGCGCAACTACGCGGCCGACATGCGCTTCCGCCGCCTCAACAAGGCGGAGAAGCTCGCCGCCCAGGCCTCGACCAAGATGCTCATCCCTCTCTTCATCTTCATCTTCCCGACCGTGTTCATCATGATGCTCGCGCCCATGATGAAGACCCTCATCTCCGGCGGCCTCGGCTTCTGACGGCGGACGAATGAAACACAGAGACACAGAGACACAGAGACGCGCAGAGAACGGACAAGCGGGTAACGCCGTCGGCGTTCCCCCGTCTTTCTCCGTGCGTCTCTGCGCCTCCGTGTCTCTGTGGCTGCTGTTGCCGTTGTTCGTGCCCGTGGACGCGGGGGCGCAGGCGGCGAAGGCGAAGGAGGCGGACTCCCTCTTCCTCGACATGTCGAAGCTGAACCTGGGCACCATCTCGTCGGAGGACGACAAGAAGAAGTACATCTACACGATCCAGCTCGAGAAGGCGCGCGTCACCCGCAAGACCCTGCGCAGCGTCTACGAGAACGCCTTCGACTTATACCGCAAAGGCCACTACGAGGACGCCAACGAGCTGACGCGCAAGATCCTCTCCATGGACCCGGGCTTCGAGGACGCCGCCATCCTGCAGCGCGCCACCATCGACCTGAAGGGCTCGACCAAGCCGCGCCAGTCCGAGCGCAAGCTCATCGAGGACCGCTTCGAGGAGGGCATGGCGCTGTACCGCCAGGGCCGCCTCGTCGAGGCGACCCAGCGCTGGGAGGAGGCCGCCAAGCTCTCGCCCACCAACCTGAAGTCGCGCTACTGGCTCAAGAAGGCGCGCGGCGAGCTCGCCGACGAGCATTTCCGCCGCGGCCAGAAGGCGTACCGTCAGCACCGCCTGCGCGAGACCTTGGACCAGTGGTACGCGGCGTTGGTGCTCAACCCGCGCTACCCGCGCCTGGTGCAGGCCATCGCCAAGGTGGAGTCCGAGGCGCGCGAGCAGGACGCCAACGAGAAGCTGCAGACCGCGCTGAACCTCTACTCCCAGGGCCTCGTGCTCGAGTCGCTCAAGATGCTGGACCAGGTCCTCGAGGCCGGCCCCGGCAACCAGAAGGCTCAGAAGCTCCAGGCCGAGATCCGCGCCGAGGTGGCCAACCAGCACGTCGCCGAGGGGCGCCGGCTCTACGAGACGCGCCGCTACGAAGAGGCGATGAAGGAGTGGAAGCAGGCCGTCACCTACGGCTACGACCCGAAGGCCGCCGACCAGCTCGTCGCGCGCGCCAAGGAGCAGATCCGCCGCGAGGAGGCCGCCAGGCGCCGCGCCGCCGAGGTCGCCAAGCAGCGCGAGGAGGAGCGCGCGCGCAAGAAGGCCGAGGACGAGGCCGCCGAGGCCGAGGCCAAGAAGAAGGAGGAGGAGGAGAAGGCGAAGGCCGCCGCCGCCACCGCGTCCGCGCCCGGCCAGCCTACCCCGCCGCCCCCGAGCGCGGAGAGCAACCGCCAGGCCTCCCAGCAGTCCTACCTGGCCGGCATGATCTACTTCCAGAAGGGAGACTACGAGAAGGCGCGCGACGAGTGGCTGCGCGCCAAGCAGCTCGACCCTTCCAACTCGGACGCCGTCGCCGGCCTGCAGAAGATCGAGCAGATGTACGGCTCCGGACAGTGACGACATGAAGCTATCCGCCAAGTGGTTCATGTGGTTCACGGCCATCGGGGTCTACGTCATGTTCCTCGGCGGCATCTTCTACTACAACCTCTTCAAGTGGACGTTCGACGAGAAGCTCAAGCAGGAGTCCATCGACATGGTGCGGCTCTACGCCCCGACCCTCATCGAGGGCCTGGGCCGCAACCAGCAGGTGGTGTCGATGCCGGAGTTCGACATCATGACCCGCTTCTCGAAGGACGACCGCGTGGCCAGCTGCGTCTACCTCAACAAGTACGGCGAGGTGCGCTGGTACAAGGACGCGGGCCTCATCACCAAGACCTTCGACGAGTTCGTCAAGCAGGTGGGCGTCCCGACGGACGCCATCGAGCAGGCGTGGCTGGCCAAGACGCCCATCGTGCGCGCCGTGCCCAACATGCCGCTCTACGACATCGCCATCCCGCTCGCGCTGCGCGGCGACGTCCTCGGCATCCTCAACCTCCAGGTCAGCCGCGAGGGCGTGGTCAAGGTCATCAACAAGGCCATGCACAAGTACGCCGTGGGAGCCGTGGGGGTGCTCCTGCTCCTGGGCATACCGCTCTACTTCTTCCTGCATCACTTCGTGCTCAACCCCATCTTGAACCTGCGCGACGCCATCGAGAGCCTTTCCTTCAAGAACCTCGAGCTCAAGTTCCAGACGCGCGGCGACGAGATCGGCGAGCTGGCCTCGGTCGTCAACATCTTCCTGTCCAAGGTGAAGGCCGAGATCGCCAACTCGATGGTCAAGGAGAAGCAGCGCGGCGTGGCCGAGACCCGCTGGTGGGAGTCCATCCTGCGCGCCGTGGTCTCCAAGAACCACAAGGCCATCGTCGTCGACGAGGACAACAGCGTCCTCTACACCAACTTCCCCGTCACCGGCACGGTGACCACCGACGGCAAGCTCCACCTGCTCGACGTCATCGACAGCCAGCAGCAGGACGTCCTGCGCCTGGTCGGCGTCGCCCTCGACCGGCCCAACCAGGTCGTCGAGGCCGACACGATGTTCAAGTCCGAGCCTTGCCACGTGAAGGCCGTCCACCTCGAAGAGGAGGGGGAGTTGCGCCGCACCCTCATCTTGTTCGAGCCCAAGACCGTCGGCGCGCGGATATAAGCTCGTCGTCAGGGCGGCGAGGGCTTGTCAAACTCCTTTTGTTCTGTTACGCTTGCCGGGCCTGCAACGCTATTAAGGAGATAAATAACCCTTGAGCTATCGCGTCAAGCGCATCGACCCCTTCTGGATTAAGAACCCGGTCCTGCCCGTCGTCGCCATCGTCGGCGTCCTCATCGCCCTCGTCGGCGTCCAGCAGGTCAAGACCGCGGTCGCCATCGGCGGCGCTGTCGTCGGCGGGTTGGCCATCTTCCTGGCGACGCGCCCCGCGGTGTCCGCGGTGCTGGGCACGCTCGGCCTGCTCGGCGGCGTCGTCACCTTCCTCGCGGTCCCCTCGCCCAGCACTCTG
>CAZTZW010000397.1:0-3135 GCA_964618085.1 uncultured Elusimicrobia bacterium | reverse complement strand
AACTCGATCTGGGAGTTCTTCTCGAAGGCGTCGGGCATCCCGAAGTGGTCCACCTGCACCGAGTGGTCGATGACGAGGTCGACGGGCTGGAAGGGGTTGATCTTCCTAGGGTCGCCGCCGAGCTTCTTGATGGCGTCGCGCATGGCCGCGAGGTCGACGACGGCGGGCACGCCGGTGAAGTCCTGCATGACGACGCGCGCGGGCATGAAGAACACCTCGCGCTCTGCGGGCTTCAGGCCCACGGTCTTGGCCACGGCCTCGATGTCGCCCTTCTTGACCGAGACGCCGTCCTCGTGACGCAGGAGGTTCTCGAGGAACACCTTCATCGAGAACGGCATCTTCGAGAGGTCGAAGCCCTTGGCCGCGAGCGCGGCGAGGCTGAAGTAGGAGAAGGTCTTGCCGCCGGCCGTGAGGGACGCGCGGGTGCCGAAGCTGTCGAGAGAGGGGGTCTTCATCCGTCTATTTTAACATTTCGCCGCCGGAGGACCGACATCGGGGGAAACTGATAGAATCGCGCCCATGAAACGCGCGCTTTTCCTGTCCGTCGTGCTGCTGACCGGCTGCGCCGGCGCCCAACTCGAGAAACAGAAGAAGGAGATCGAGGACCTCCAGACGAAGGCGGGCCACCTGGTCGGCCAGCTTAAGGAGAAGACCGACGAGGTCGAGGCGCTGAAGTCCGCCAAGGCCGAGCAGGAGGGCCGCGTCGCCGAGCTCGAAGGGAAGCTCGCCGCGGCGAACGGACGCCTGGATTCCGTGACCAAGTCCAACTCCGACCTCTCCTCCGCGCTCAAGGCGGGCAAGGACGTGCTCGCCGAGAAGCTCAACGACGCCATCGCGGCCAAGGACGAGACCGCCCAGAAGCTGGCCGAGGCCCTGAAGGAGAAGCTCGCCATCGAGCGGCTCAAGAACATCTACAAGTCGGCCAAGGACAAGGCCGCCGCCGACCTCGCCGTCCTCCAGGCCGAGCGCGAGAAGCTCGCCGCCCGCCTGGGCTCGCTCGATTCGTCCGTGAAGAAGGACGAGGAGGCGCGCCAGGCGGCCGAGGACGCGCGTTCCGCCGCCCGCGCCCGCGTGCGCGAGGAGATGGGCACGGCCGCCGACGCCGTTCTCAAGGAGCTCCAGGCCGGCAAGGCCGGGGTGGAGCAGGACGGCGAGTCCTTCTCCGTGACCTTGTCCGACGCGTTGGTCTTCGAGGAAGGCTCCGCCAAGGTCACCGAGGCCGGCGCCGCGCGCCTGGGACGGCTGGCCGCCGCGCTCAAGCCCCTGCCGGGCAAGCGCATCCGCGTCGAGGGCCACAGCGACAACTCTCCTTATAAGAAGGGCCTTCTCGGCGGCTACGAGGGGCACTGGGAGCTCAGCGCCGCGCGGGCGACCGCCGCGGCGCGCTGGCTCCATCAGCACGGGGCGCTCGACCCCGCCGTCATCGAGGCCGCGGGTTTCGGCGAGTTCCGGCCGGCCAAGTCCAACGCCTCTCCTGAGGGCCGCGCGGCCAACCGCCGCCTCGTCCTCGTCGTTTCGCCCCGCTGACGAAATGTTAACATGCCGTCCGTGAAGAACGTTCCCGCCGTGCTCCAGGTCGGCGCCGGGCGCTGGGGCACCAACCACCTCCGCGTCCTCATGCGCCTGCGCGACGAGGGCCTGCTGCGCCTCGTCGGCGTGCAGGAGAGCGACCCCGCCCGCCGCAAGGCGCTGGAGAGCGAGTTCGGGGTGAAGACCTTCGCCGACGACTCCGGTCTCAAGGAGTGCGACGCGGTCGACATCGTGGTGCCCACCTACGGCCACTACGACGCCTGCAAGAAGGCCATCGCCGCCGGCAAGCACGTGATGGTCGAGAAGCCCCTGGCCGAGACCGCCGCCCAGGCCGCCGAGCTCGTCGAGCTGGCCAAGAAAGGCGGCAAGGTCGCCCTCGTCGGGCACATCTTCCGCCAGAACCCGGCCGCCGACCTCGCCCGCAAGATGATCCACGACCGTGAGATCGGCCGCGTGCGCTTCATGCGCGGGCGCTTCATGGGCTTCCGCTATCAGGAGCACGACGCGGGCATCCTCATCACCACCGCCATCCATTTCATGTACCTGTCGGACTTCTTCCACGGCAAGCCGACGCAGGCCGTGCGCGCGAAGAACGCGCACACGCTGGGCACGCCGCTCGACGACGTCTGCGCGCTCCACCTCGAGTACGGCGACGCCTTCACCTTCATCGAGTCCGACTACTTCACGCCCGGCAAGTGGCGCACCTTCGACATCATCGGCACGCAGGGCGCGCTCTTCGTCGACCTCCTCAAGCAGACCGTCTCCGTGCACCGCAAGTACCACGTGCGCGGACAGGACCGCTACGAGGCCTACGACGGCGGCGTCATCGAGCACCCGCTGAAGTTCCAGGAGCCGCTCGAGCTCGAGCTGCGCCACTTCCTCGCCTGCGTGCGCGGCGAGGAGAAGCCGCTCACCCCTTTCGAGGACGGCCTCGCCGTCCTCAAGACCATCGAGGCCGCCTACCAGTCCGCCAAGACGGACCGGACCGTGGCCGTCGCGTAGCGACAGGAGACACCGACATGCAGTGCCAGATCTGCGGCAGCGACAAGCTTCAGAAGTTCCTCGACCTCGGCCAGCACCCGGCCTGCGACTTCCTCCTCGAGGACCAGCTCAAGGACGAGAAGCGCTACACCCTCGACGCGCACTTCTGCCCGACCTGCGGCCTGATGCAGCTCGGCCACCCGCTGCAGCCGAACGTCCTCTTCGGCGAGAACTACCACCACATCGCCGCGCTCTCCGCGTCCTTCCTCGAGCACATGAAGAAGCTCGCGGCCGACACCTCCAAGCGCATCGGCATCACCGACGCCGACATGGTCGTCGAGCTCGGCTCCAACGACGGCGCGCTCCTGGAGGCCTACAAGCAGGCCACGCCCGAGGTCCTTGGCGTGGACCCCTCCGACATCGCCGAGATGGCCATCAAGAAGGGCATCCCGACCATCCGCAAGTTCTCCACGTTCTTGGCAGAAGGCGCATCGGGCGACACGAAGAAGGCGGGTGCTCGTGGCGCGAAGCGTCGTGAGATGCGCCGCCGAGTGGGCTAGTAGGCAGGAGCAAGGGGTCACGATGTCGAGTCAATCGAACGATGCAACCGGCGCGATCGCGATC
>CAZTZW010000396.1:0-3142 GCA_964618085.1 uncultured Elusimicrobia bacterium | reverse complement strand
AAGCCGGCGACCCGCGAGACCCTGGCGGCCGGCCTCGGCACGCTCGCGAACTTCGTGCGCGCCCCCGTCAAGCGCCTGCTCCTCATCGAGAACGACGACCGCCGCCGCCGCGCCATCCTCGAGCTCATCGGCAACGGCGACGTCCGCACCGACGTCGCGCGCTCCAGCGACGAGGCGATGACCCGCCTGAAGAACGAGCGCTTCCATTGCGCCATCCTCGACGCGGCCTTACCCGGCATGCAGCAGCTCCTCGGCCTCATCACCCGCGAGCCCCGGCGCAGCCAGGTCCCCCTCCTCATCTACTCGGGCACCCGTCTCGGACGCGAGCAGGAGCGCCGCCTGCGCCAGCTCACGCGCCAGTCCGTGGCCAAGCTGGTCCTGTCACCCGAGCACCTCTTCGACGAGACCGGCCTCTATCTCCATCGCGACACCGGGAACATGCCGCGCGACAAGCGGGACCTCGTGCTCGACGCGCGCAGGGCCGACCCCGTCCTCGCCGGCAAGCGCGTTCTGGTCGTCGACGACGACGTGCGCAACCTCTTCTCCATCACCAGCGTGCTCGAGCGCCACCACATGAAGGTCCTCAACGCCGACAACGGCCGCAAGGGCATCGAGACCCTGGAGCGGACGCCCGACATCGACGTCGTGCTCATGGACGTCATGATGCCCGAGATGAACGGCTACGAGGCCATGCAGGCCATCCGCAAGAACGACGCCTTCGGGAGCCTCCCCATCATCGCGCTCACCGCCAAGGCCATGAAGGGCGACCGCGAGAAGTGCATCGCGGCCGGGGCCTCGGACTACGTCCCCAAGCCGGTGGACGTCGAGCAGCTGCTCGCCGTGCTGAGGGTATGGCTGTCATGAACGAGCAGACCCCCTCGTCGAAGGCCGCGCCCGCGGTGCTCATCGTCGACGACGACCCCGACGACCTCGTCGCGGTCGAAGCGACGCTGGAGCCCCTCCGGATCGAGGTCGTGAAGGCCAACGGCGCCGAGGACGCCCTGCGTCTCATCCTCGACCGCGATTTCGCGGTCGTCATCATGGACCTGATGATGCCGCGCCTCAACGGCTTCGAGACCGCCGCCCTCATCCGACAACGCGACCGCTGCCGCGACCTTCCCATCCTCATCCTGACCGGCTTCGACGAAGACGGCGCGCGCGCGCTGCCCGGCTATCCGCCGCCGCGCGTCGAGTATCTGCGCAAACCCGTCGCGCCGGAGTTCCTGCGCCAGCGCGTGGCGGAGTGCGCCGTCCGCTACGCCTCCCGGACCTGATATGGATACAGCACGAAAGACCGCGGTGAAGCCGAAGGTGCTCATCGTCGACGACGAGAAGGATTTCGGCTCGCTCGTGAGCCGTTGGCTCTCGCCGCGCTGCCGCAGCGTCGCGCTGACCGGCGGCGCGGAGCTGTTCCGTGAACTGGAGAAGGACGCCCCCGCGCTCCTCATCCTGGACGTGCGCATGCCCGGAGAGGACGGCTTCGAGCTGTGCCGCCGCGTGCGCGCCGACCCGCGCTTCGCCGTGACGCCGGTCCTGTTCCTGACCGGCAGCCGCGAGGACGACCTCTACCTGCGCAACCTGAAGGCCGGCGGCACGGGCTACCTGGCCAAGCCGGTCGGGCGCGCGCAATTGCTCGACGCCGTCGCGGCGCTCGTGTCCCAGACGAGCGATGAACGGGATATCGGCTGCGGCGACTGAGGCGCGGACGCCGATATGCCATAATCGCGCCATGGCATCGCGCGGACGCGTCCTGCTCGTGGACGATGAGGCGGACAACCGCCGCATCTACGGACTCATCCTCCAGCACGAGGGCTACGCGGTCAAGACCGCCTCCTCCGCGGCGGACGCCTTCGCCTCGGCCATGGAGTCCGCCCCCGACATCGTGCTCTCCGACGTCTCCATGCCGGAAGAGGACGGTCTCTCCTTGCTGCGCCGCCTGCGCGCGGAGAAGCGCACCGCGAGCGTGCCCGTCATCCTGATGTCCGGCGTGCGCAAGGGCTCCGCGGAGCAGGCCGACGGCCTGGACCAGGGAGCCGACGACTACATCCCCAAGCCCGTCGCGCCCGCGCTCCTGCGCGCCAAGGTCGCCGCCGTCCTGCGCCGCTTCGACGCCCCGCGGGACCTCAAGGAGACGCTCAAGACCAACGGGCTGACCATCGACGTCTCGGCGCGCACGGTCAAGGTCGGTTCGCGCACCGTCGGCCTGACGCGCAAGGAGTTCGACCTCCTCACGACCTTCCTGCGCCGGCGCGGCCGCGTGCTCAGCGTGCCCTATCTGCTCGAGACCGTCTGGGGCTACGACCCGGCCGACTACTCCGACCCGCACACCGTCGGCGTGCACGTCTCGACCCTGCGCAAGAAGGTCGGCCCCGGCGTGAGCGCGAAGATCGTCTCCGTCCCCGGCCTCGGCTACCGCTTCGACGGCTAGCTGTTAAGCTGGGGGACAGGCACCCAGCTTAACTTCGGCGGTCAGACGAGGTCGTCGGAGGCGGAGCGGCCTTCCCAGCGGGGCAGGACGAAGGAGAACTCGGTGCCTTTTCCCGGGGCTCCCTCGATGCGGATCTTGGCGTCGTGCGCCTCGAGGACGCTGCGCACCAAGGTCAGCCCGACGCCGAAGCCCTTGGCGGCCTTGCTGCCGGCCTCGGTACGGAAGCCCTGGAGGACGCGCTCACGGTCCTCGGGCGCGATGCCGATGCCGTTGTCGCGCACGAACACGCGCAGGCCCTCCGGCGCGGCTTCGATGCCCGCGCGCACGCGGCCGCCGTCGGGCGTATACTTCACGGCGTTGCCCAGCAGGTTCATGGCGACCATGACCAGGGCCTCGGGGTCGGCGTGCGCGGCGGGCGCGGAGTCGGGGATCTCGAGCGCGAAGTCGAGCCCCTTGCGCTCGATGATGGGCTGGAGGGCCTTGGCCGCCTGGGCGAGCACGCGCCCCAGGTCCGCCTTCTGGGGGCGCACGGCGAAGCGGCCCGACTCGAGGCGCCCGAGGTCGAGGAGGTTGCTCGTGGCCAGGGAGAGCCCGCGCAGGTTCGTCTCCATGACCTGGTAGTACTCCTCGCGCCGGCCCGACGGAGCGGGCTTCTCGGTCTCCCGCAGGAGGTAGAGGGTGCCGCCGAGGATGCTCAGGGCGTTGTTGAACTCG
>CAZTZW010000395.1:0-3156 GCA_964618085.1 uncultured Elusimicrobia bacterium | reverse complement strand
CCGACGGTGCCCATGCAGGTGCGCAGGGCGCCGACGAGGTTCTGGGAGCCGTCGTCGAGGCGGGACGGGCCGAAGAGGATCTCTTCCAGCGTGCCGGTGATGCCGACCTGGATGCGCGTGCCGCGCGGCAGGTTGGCGTGGGGCGTGGCCATGCCCCAGTGGAAGCCCTGGCCGGGCGCTTCCTTGGCGCGCGCGAAGGCCGAGCCGACCATGACGCCGTCGGAGCCGGCCGCGATGGCCTTGCAGATGTCGCCGCCGGTGGACATGCCGCCGTCGGTGATGATGGGCACGTAGCGGCCGGTGCGCTTCCAGTAGGTGTCGCGGGCCGCGGCGCAGTCGACCGTCGCGGTCACCTGGGGCACGCCGATGCCGAGCACGCCGCGCGAGGTGCACGCCGCGCCCGGGCCGACGCCGATGAGCAGGCCGGAGACGCCGGCCTCCATCAGCTCGGTGGCCACGCCGTAGCCCACGCAGTTGCCGGTGATGACGGGGATCTTCATCGTCTTGCAGAACTTGGCCACGTCGAAGATGGCGTACTTGGTCGCCTTGTGGCGGACCGTGGTCACGGTCGACTGCACGACGAAGATGTCGGCGCCGGCCTCCATCGCGATCTTGCCGTACTTCTCCGCGTTCTGGGGGATGGTGGACACCGCGCAGGGGACGCCGGCCTTCTTGATCTGCTTGATGCGCTGCGCGATGAGCTCTTCCTTCACCGCGGGGCGGTAGAGGTCCTGCACCAGGCGGGTCGCGTCGTCGGGCGTGGCGCCCGCGATCTGCATGACGATCTCGCGCGGCTTCTCGTAGCGGGTGTTGATGCCGTCGAGGTTGAGGACGCCCAGGCCGCCCAGCTTGCCCATGGCGATGGCGAACTCGCTGTCCACGACGCCGTCCATGGCGGAGGCCAGGAAGGGGATCTCGAGCTTGACGTGCCCGAGCTGGAGAGTGGTATCGACTTCGTCGGGGTTGACCGTCACGTCGCCCGGCACCAGCGCGATCTCGTCGAATCCGTAGGCCCTGCGAGCCTCACGGTCACGTCCGATGAAGAAAGCCATGTCTTACCCCCGTCGGGAGATGACGACAAGGACATGGTACCAAATTCCTTTTATATACGTCGAGCCTGGAGGAGGAGGGGGCGCGCCGGCCCGCGCCTAAGGGGCCGGAGCGCGCGACGTCGCGCCCGCGTCGAGCAGCTGCGCGATGGCGGCGGCCAGCTCGCCGAAATCCAGCGGCTTCTCCAGGCAGCGCGAGCGGGCGTCCTCGGCGATGCGAGGCCGCAGGGCCAGCATGGGGCCGGCGCTCATGAGGACCACGCCCATGTCCTGGGTCAGGGCGTTGGCGCGCAGTATCTGGAGGACGCGCGCGCCGTCCACGATGGGCATGCGCACGTCGAGGATGATGATGTCGGGACGGTCGTAGGCCGCGCGCTCCAGGGCGTCGGCGCCGCCCTTGGCGCAGAAGGCCTCATGTCCGGTGCGGTCCAGATGGAACTTCAGGAGCTCGAGCACGTCGGGGTCGTCATCGACGACCAGGATCTTCGCCACGTCATTATTGTAATCCCTGTGAGCCCGCGCGTCAAGGCGGGGGGGACCTTTGGCGGCCCCCGGCTAGGACCCCTGGCCCACCCCTTCCTATAGTAAAGGGTCTACCCTTAGGGGGATGAGCCTTTGGCGCTCGGCGTTGGCGCTGCTGCTGGCGGCCTCCCCCGCGGGGGCCGTGGTGTGCGCGTCCATCGCCGTCTCTCCGCGGCTGGCGCCCGTCGCGGGGTTCGTGCCGACCGCGCCGGGCCTGACGGCGGCGGGTCTCGCGCCGTCCGCCCCCGGCCTGTCGTTGAACGCGCCGGCGCTCGCCCCGTCGGCGCCCGGCCTCGCGGGGCCGGCCGCGCTCCTGCTCGCGCCGCCCGCGCTGCCGCCGTCCGCGCTGACCGTCCCTTCCGAAGCCCCCGGTTTGCCGGAGCGTCTTCTGCCCGGCGCCGACGCCTATCCGTCCGCGCGCCCCCAGGTCTTCCACTCCCTGCAGGCTTTCGCCGACTACGTCCGCGAAGGCCGCGGAGGCGCGGCGGCCGACCGCATCTACTCCGGGGCGCTGCCGGGCGCGGACGCCCCGGTCGTCGACCCGGCCGGCGAGCGTCCGAGCTTCCCGGTCGGCGTTCGGGCCATCGAGGTCCACCGCGTGCGCACGCCATCCGACGTGTCGCGTTGGATCCCGGTCGGCTCGAACTCCAACCACCTCATCGACGGCCTGCGCGCCTCCGTCAGCCGCATGGCGCCCTTCGACATCTACGTCTATCGCGACGCGGTGGGCGGCTCCTTCGCGGCGGTGGACCTCAAGAGCAGCCCTTCCAACGTCGACCGCCATCCCGAACTGGCGCCGCACGAGACCGCGCTCATCAAGAAGATCCAGCTGTGGACCTCGGACCTGCAGGTGCTGGTGCGCGAGGAGGGCAAGACGCCCGACCTCGTGGTCAACGGCGTCGTCACCGAGATCAAGAGCGCCCATCCGCACGGCGACCTCGCCGTCACCTTCGCGACCGCCAACGAGCAGGTCTGGAAGCACGCCCGCCGCCACGGCCTGGGCATGGGCGCCGTCGCCGTGGACCTGATGCACCGCGGGGCCGTCCCGGACCAGTACGTCATGGAGCGGCTGAACAGCTTCGCCAAGACGACCCGCAGCGTGGGCTTCTCTCGCGCCTACGTCTTCGCCGGCTCCGACCTGAAGGTCTACTCTCTCGGCGAGGACGGCCGGTTCACGCCGGACGCGCCGCCGCCGTCCTTCGGGCGCAAGCCGCGCCGCGCCCCGGCGCGCGACCACGACGTGCGGCGCGTGCGGGAGCTCACGTCCGCCGGCCGTCTGGAGGGCGCCCGCGCCCAGCTGGCCCGCCTCGAGGCGCACAGCGAGGCCGACGAGCGCGTCTCGGAGGCGCGCGACGAGCTGGACGCCGAGCGCGTCCTGCGCAAGATCGTGAAGTTCGTCAGCCACGGCCGGGACGCGGAGGCGAAGGCCGTGTGGTCGCGCTTCCGGGCGTCCCACCCGGCGGCCCTGGTCCGCGCGGTGGAGCCGCGCGCGCTCGAGGCCCTGCGCATCGCCCAGTCCCCGCGGCGCCATGGCCGCCGCGACCGCCGCTGACCGGCAGGCTTGACAGGGGGGCGGGTCCGGCCT
>CAZTZW010000394.1:0-3172 GCA_964618085.1 uncultured Elusimicrobia bacterium | reverse complement strand
GCTGGGGCGTGGCGGTCTTGCCGGTGCCGATGGCCCAGACGGGTTCATAAGCGATCACCAGTTTTGATAGATCGGCCGGAGCAAAACCCTTCAAGCCGCCCGCGACCTGGGTCTCGAGCACGCGCCAGGTCTTCTGCGACTCGCGCTCGTCCAAGGTCTCGCCCACGCACACGACCGGGGTCAGCCCGGCCTTCAGCGCCGCGGCGAGCTTCTTGTTGATCCACTCGTCGCTGTCATTGAACAGCTTGCGGCGCTCGGAGTGGCCGATGAGGACCATGGACGCGCCCGCGTCCTTGACCTGGACCGCGGACACCTCGCCGGTGAACGCGCCCTTCTCCTCCCAGTAGCAGTCCTGGGCGCCGACGCGCACCGGGGAGCCCTTCAGCACCTCGGCCACGACGGTCAAAGCGGTGAAGGGGACGAACACCGCGGCCTCGCCGGAGGCGGAGGGCGCCGCGGCGGCCACGGCCTTCGCCAGGGCGGCGGACTCGGCGAGGGTGAGGTGCATCTTCCAGTTGCCGGCGAGGAGGGGGCGGCGCAGGGCGGAGGCCATGTTTTTCGGTCCTTTTGTGGACATTTTGTCCACAATCTCGGTCTTGGAGCCGACGGCGGCTACCTGTCAATTCTATAAGCCCGCGGGGAGCGAGTCAACAGAAAAAAGGACCTATAGAACTGAGAAAGGGGACAGGTACCTAGCTCAGTTTTCTAGACAAAACTGAGCTAGGTACCTGTCCCCTTTCTCAGTTCAGAACCGGGAGAGCGGCACGACGTAGTCGCCCATCTGCCCGGGGCTGTAGGGGCCGGGGGCGCCGGGACGGGGCGGGTGCTGGACGCGCATGGCCAGGACGCCGGCGCGCTTGGCCTCGTGCATGTCGACGTCGGCGTCGCCGAAGAAGGCCACGAAGCGGCCCTCCTGCAGGTGCAGGTGCTTGTCGGACGGGTTGGGGGTGAACAGGAAGCCGCGGGGCGCGAGCCGGCGCCATTCCTTGCGCAGGGCGTCGCCGTCGGTGCCCTGACGGTCGGCCATGATGACGATGCGGAAGCCCAGCGCGCGCAGCAGCAGCGCCGTCGCGTAGGGCACGAGCTTGGGCCGCTCCAGCTCGTAGGCGTTGTTGACGACGCCCCAGTACGAGGCGCCGCCGGCCTGCTGGGAGAGGCGCGCGGCCTTCTCGAACGACTTGCTCGAGTCCACCAAGGTCCCGTCGTAGTCGAAGCCCACGGACAGCCGGCCGATGGTGACGAGGCTGAAGATGAGGCCCCAGACGCTCATGGCGGCCAGGACCTTCTTGGTCGTGGTCCAGGCCTTCTCGACTTGAGCGCGCGTGTCCTTGAATACCATTGCGGTCAGTCCTCCAGGAGGGTGATGCGGCCCGCGGGCGGGGCGAGCACGGTCTTCTGCTTCTCGGCGCAGGCGCGCAGGGCGTCGCGCGCCAGCAGCTCGGTCTCCTCGCGCTTGAGCGCGCGGGAGAAGGCGTCGTAGCCGTCGCCGCCGTTGACGACGAAGTCCAGGGTGACGAACGAATACTCCTTGGCGTCGTCGATCGGCTTGCCCGCGACGGTGACCATGCCCAGGCGCGAGCCCGCGGGCGCCTTGCGGCGCACCGAGGCGGCCGCGCCCGAGATCTGCGCGATGCGGCCCTGCGCCAGGCCGTGGTCGAGCGCCTCGCGCACGTCCTTGCCCTTGAGTGTGAGCTTGACCAAGTAGTTGTCGAAGGGCATCACGTTGAAGATGTTCCGCAGGGTGACGGGTCCGGCCGGCAGGTCGGCGCGGATGCCGCCGCCGTTCTGCAGGGCGACGTCGCCCTCGTACAGCTCGCGGTAGCAGTCGGTCATCCAGCTGCCCAGCGCCGACTCGCGGTCCGAGCCGCGCTCGAGCGCCAGCGGCGCGGTCGCCACGGAGACGGAGAAGACGCGGTCGACCTCGGCGGCGCGCGCGGAGACCAGCTTCTTGACGGCCTGGTCCTCGCCGTCGGCGGGGTAGAGGTCGACGAGCGTGTCCGTGGAGGAGACGACCTTGCCGGTCTTGTCGTCGATGACGAGGGTCGTCTTGCCGACGGCGAAGAGGTAGTGGCCGGCCTGCGTCACCAACGTGCCGTTGGCCGGCTCGCGCCACGCCTGGCGCAGGAAGGTGTGCGAGTGGCCGCCGACGATGAGATCGATGCCGGGGACCTCGCGGGCGATGGTCTGGTCGCCCTCGTACTTGGGCGTATTGTCGTGCTCCCAGCCGACGTGGTTCAGGGAGATGATGACCTGCGCGCCCGCCTTCTTGAGCTCGGCCACGGCGTCGCGCGCCTCGTCGACCTCGCGGCGGAACGCGAGTCCCGCGATGTTCTTCGGGAAGGAGAGCCGCTTCATGCCCGTCGTGGTGAGGCCGAAGATGCCGACCTTCACGCCGGCGACGTCCTTGATCACCCACGGCTTGACCCAACCCACGCGCTCGCCGGTCTTGGCGTCGCGCGTGTTGGCCGATAGCACCGGGGCCTTGATCTTGGGGATGAGCGCCTTGAGCTTGTCCTGGCCCGCGTCGTACTCGTGGTTGCCGACGACGACGGCGTCGTAGCCCAGCGCGTTGAAGTACTCGGCCATGACGTCGCCGTGGGTAAGGGAGCCCTCGGGCGTGCCCTGCCACCAATCGCCGGCGTCGAGCAGCAGTCGCGGGCCCTTGTGCTTGGCGACGTAGGCGGCCAGCGCGGGCGCGCCGCCGACCTGCTTGGCCGGGTCGGCCTTGTCGGGCCGAGACATCAGCCAGCCGTGGACGTCGTTGGTATGGAACACCGTCACCTCGACGGCCGCGGCGGGCGCGGCAAGCAGGACGGCGAGGAGGAGGGGTGACAGGCGGTTCATAGGGCGGCTCCCAATGCGTCGACGGCTTTTTGGACGGCTTCGGCGGAGCGCGAGAGGCGGTCGGCGGCCTTCTCGCGGGTGAGGGCGGCGACGAAGGCGGGGTCCTCGTGCGCGCCGGCGCGCGCGTCGCGGCGCAGGCGCTCGCATTCCCCGGCCCAGCGCTTGGCGGCGACGAGCGCCTCGGCGCGGGCGGCGCCGCGGGAGGACAGCGCGACGGCCAGGGAGTTCGCGGCCGAGGCCAGCGCGGCCGCTCCGGCCGCGAGCGTCTTGTCCGCGGGAAGCTCCTGGCGCGCGGCCTCGACGACGGCGGCGGCGGCGTGCTCGGCCG
>CAZTZW010000393.1:0-3204 GCA_964618085.1 uncultured Elusimicrobia bacterium | reverse complement strand
TGCACGCCGCGCAGATCCAGGGCTTCTTCGACATCCCCGTCGACCATCTCTACGCCGCGCCCATCATCCTCGAGTACGTGAAGAAGAAGGCGCTCAAGGACCTCGTGGTGGTCAGCCCGGACGTCGGCGGCGTCGAGCGCGCCCGCGCGTTCGCCAAGCGCCTCAACGCGCAGCTCGTCATCATCGACAAGCGCCGTCCGCGTCCCAACGAGGCCTCCGTCTACAACATCATCGGCGACGTCGAGGGTAAGACCTGCATCATCCTCGACGACATGGTGGACACCGGCGGCACGCTGTGCAAGGTCGCCGACAAGATCCGCGAGCGGGGCGCCAAGAAGGTCTACGCGGCCTGCGTGCACGGCGTCCTCTCGGGCGCGGCGCACGACCTCATCGCCAAGTCGTCCCTCGAGGAGATGATCCTCACCGATTCGATCCCGGTCCATTCGTTGGCCGGGGGGAAGCTGACGGTCCTGTCGATCGCGCCCCTCATGGGCGAGGCGATCGCCCGCAACCATCAGGGGAAGTCCATCAGCGAGCTTTTCGTCTGATTTAGCTTAAAACACTGGAGAGTACCGAGTCATGGAAATCACGTTGAACGTCGAAGTCCGCGCCGCGAAGGGGAGCAAGAAGGAGTTGAGCACGCTGCGCTCCGGCTCCCGCATCCCGGCGGTCGTCTACGGGGGAGAGAAGGGACCCGTCAACATCGCGCTGTCCGAGAAGGAGTTGATGGCCGCGCGCAGGAAGGGCGGCGTCAACGCCATCCTCCACCTCAAGCACGACAAGGGCACCGAGACCGTCGTCGTCAAGGAGCTCCAGCGCCACCCGGTCACCGACCGGCCCGTGCACGCCGACTTCCAGCGCATCTCGATGACCAAGAAGATCGACGCGAAGGTCCCGCTGAACCTCGTCGGCGAGGCCATCGGCGTCAAGATCGGCGGCGGCATGGTCAACCATGAGCTGCGCGAGCTGCGCATCAAGGCGCTCCCGTCGGCCATCCCGCAGCACATCGACGTGGACATCTCCGCGCTCGAGCTGCATCAGATGCTGACCGTCAAGGACCTCAAGCTGGCCGCCGGCATCGACGTGCTGGAGCCCGCCGACAACGTCATCGTCCGCATCGCCGTCGCCAAGGAGATCGAGATCGCCGCGCCCGTTGCGGCCGTCCCGGGAGCCGAGGGCGCCGCCGCCGCCGCCGAGCCCGAGAGCTCGAACACCAAGGGCAAGAAGGACAAGGACGGCAAGCTCGTCAAGGAGACGGCCAAGCCTGGCGCCGCGCCGGCCGCCGACGCCAAGAAGGAGCCGGCCAAGAAGGAAGGCAAGTAAGTCTTTCCGGCCGTGGCGCTCAAGCTCGTCGTCGGCCTGGGGAACCCGGGCCAAGAGTACGAGAGGACGCGCCACAACGTGGGGTTCCGCCTCGCCGACCGATTGGTCGGCGGGGCGGGCTCTTTTTCGGACGGCAAGAACTTCAAGGGTCTGGGGATGGCGGTCAAGCGCGGCGACCTATGGGTGGCCAAGCCGATGACCTACATGAACCTGTCCGGCGATTTCGTGAAGCAGTTCGCCGCCTACCATAACATCGCCGTGCCCGAGATACTGGTCGTCTACGACGAACTGGCCCTGCCCCTCGGGAAGCTGCGGCTGCGGGTGAAGGGGTCCGCCGGCGGTCAGAAGGGCATGCTGTCCATCATCCAGCAGCTGGGCACCGACGAGGTGTCCCGCCTGCGCGTGGGCATCGGGCCCCAGCCCGAGAAGATGGATTCCTCGGCCTTCGTCCTGGGCCGCTTCACCTTGGCCGAGGAGGCCGAGCTGGAGAAGTCCCTCGATCGCGCGGCCGAGGCCGTGGACGTCGTCCGCGACCTGGGCGTCGTCGAAGCCATGAATAGGTACAATCCCGCCCCATGATGCCCTGGCTCAAGGTGCTGCTCGGGGTCGCCGCGGCCGTGCTGGGCCTGGGTTATCTCTACCGCCCGGATATCATCGAGCGCATCAACGCGGTCCTTCGCGCCACCGTCTTCAACGACGCCTATATCGCGCTCGAGCGCAAGAAGTGGGGCGCCTTCTTCCTGCTCGTCGGCTTCCTGTTCCTGTACATGGGGCTCACGGCGCTGATGGCGCCGACGCGATGAGCGCGGACCTCGCGGTCCTGGCCGGCGAGGCCCTGGAGCGCTTCCGCGGGCGGGCCGGCGCGGGCGTCGAGGCCGAGGTCTATCTCTCGCGCGCCGAGGAGCGTTCCCTGTCGCGGCGCGAGGGCGCGCTGGAGGGCGTGGACGCGGGCGAGATGGCGGGCGCCGCCGTGCGGGTGCTGCGGGACGGGCGCGTCGGGTTCGCGTCGGCCGGCGGCCTGGACGCGGACGCGCTCGCCGGGCTCTTCGACCGGGCGCTCGCCCAGCTCCCGTGGGCCGAGGCCGAGGCGGGCCGGACGCTGTCCTCTCCGGCGCCGGCGGCCGTCGACCCCGCGTTCGCGGCGTCCCTGTGGGACGAGACCTTGTTCACCCGCCCCTGGGCCGAGGCCGAGTCGCGCCTCGCCGAGGCCGAGGCCGCCTGCAGGGCCGACCGGCGCGTGGCTCGAGTGCTGCGCGCGAGCTATCACGAGAGCCGCGGCGAGGTCGTCGTGGCCAACAGCCGCGGCCTGCTCGCCCGCGAGCGCGGCGGCTCGGCGTCGCTTTCCGTGGCCGCCGCCGCCGAGGAGGGCGCCGAACTGCACGTGGGCGAGGTCTACCGTTCCGAACGGCGCGCCGCGGCCCTGGATTTTGCCGCCGTCGGCCGCGAGGCCGCGATTCGCGCCTGCGCTCTGCTGGGCGCGGGGCGCGCTCCCGGCGGGCGCCGGCCGGTGGTCTTCGCGCCCAGCGTGGGCGTGGAGTTCCTGGAGCTCTTGGAGGCACTGCTGTCGGCCGAGGAGGTCCAGGCGGGGCGCTCCTTGCTCGCCGGGCGCCTGGGCAAGAGCGCCGCTTCCGCCGCGGTGACCTTGCGCGACGAGCCGCGGCGGCCGGGCGGCCCCTCCTCCTGCGCGGTCGACGACGAGGGCCTGCCGACGCGCGACAAGGTGATGCTCGAGAAGGGCGTCCTGCGCGAACTGTTCCACGACACGGCGACCGCGGGACGCGAGGGGCGTGCCTCCAACGCGTGCGCCTACCGCGGATCCTACGAGGATCTGCCGTCGCCGGGCGCGTCGAACCTCGTCCTCGCCCCCGGGTCGCATGCCCC
>CAZTZW010000392.1:0-3205 GCA_964618085.1 uncultured Elusimicrobia bacterium | reverse complement strand
GCGGGCGGTTGACCGCGGGCGCCAGGCTCTTGAGCAGTTCCTCCACGAGGCGGCGCGAGTCGGTGAGCAAGGTCTCGTTGTCGTAGAGCAGCTCGGAGAGCGGCGCCAGCGCGGAGAAGGGTCCGGCGAGGGGGATCTGATAGCAGACGGTCACGGCGCCGAAGTCGTAGACCACCAGTTCGACGCTCGGCGCGGTGCGCCACGCTCCGATGGAGAGGGAGGCGCAGGACTGGGTGACGCGCAGGGGATAGGGCTCGAACTCGAAGTACTTGGGCGCTCGGCTCTGATGGCGGATGGGCGAGCGCTCGGTCGACGCCGTGAGGTGCTTGCCGGCGACGTCGAGGCCGATGCCCAGGCCCACGTCGTAGACGAGGTAGGCGTAGGCGACGCCGTCCTTGATGACGGGGTCGAAGCGGCTCATCGGGCCTCCGGCCGCAGAGGGAAGTCCGCGGGCACGGGCGCCTCGAAGCGCAGGGGCCGCCCGTCCTCCGGGTGCTTGAAGGAGAGGCGCCAGGCGTGGAGCAGCTGGCGGTCGGCGCCGAGCGCGACGAGGTCGGCGGGGGCGAGGCTCTTGTTGACCGCCTTCATGTAGACCTCGCCCTCGCCGTGGTAGAGCTTGTCGCCGGCGATGGGATGACCGATGGAGGCGAGATGCGCGCGTATCTGGTGGAGGCGGCCGGTGCGCGGCTTGGCGGAGAGCAGGGAGTATCGCTCGTCGCGGGCCAGGCGCTCGAAATCGGTGACGGCCGGGTCGCCGCCCGCGACGCCGACGGCGCGGCGCACCTTGATCTCGCCGCCTTCCTCGCCGATGGGCGCGTCCACCGTCTTCTTCTTCCACGGCACGTCGCCCAGGACCACGGCCAGATACTCCTTCTTGATCCCGTGGGCGAGGAACTGGTCGTGGATGTCCTTCGCCGCCTCGGGGTCCAGCGCGAGCAGCAGCACGCCGCTGGTCTCGCGGTCGAGGCGGTGCGCGAGATGGACCTTGCGGCCGAGCTGCTTGGACAGGAGGTAGGTGACCGTGTTGTGCTGGATCTTGTCGGTCGGGTGGCTGAGCGTGCCGCCGGGCTTGTCGATGACCACCAGACGCTCGTCCTGATAAAGGATGGGCATGGTCTCGTGCGGCACGGGCGGCTCCTGCGTCCGCGGGTAGCGGATGAGGACGAGCTCGCCGTCGGCCACGCGCGAGGAGGCCTTCGCGGGCCGGCCGCGCAGGAACACGCGGCCCTCGCCGATGACGGCCTGGACCTGGGCGCGGGAGTACTTATGGAGGCGCGCCGCGAGGAAGGCGTCCAGGCGCATGCCCGCCTGCTCCTTGAGGGGCTTGAAGGGAACCTCGACCCACTCCTGCGTCGCGCTCATGACCCTCAGTATACCAGGGACGCCTCCAGGCTACAAGGCACGGAACGTATCACCACAGAGACACGTAAACACGGAGAAAAACAAATAAAACAAAGATAATTTTAAAATCCGTTCTCTGTGTCTCCGTGTCTCTGTGGTGATATGTTGGGGTCCGTCCCCGGAGGGGGAGGGGCGTGGTATACTAAGGGAAGCGGTTCCCGCCTCGATGCGCACCAAGACCCTCAAGAAGAAGAAAGTCCACGTCGTCACCCTCGGCTGTTCCAAGAACCTCTACGACTCCGAGGTGCTCATGGGCCAGCTGAAGGCCAACGGCGTGTCCGTGGAGCACGACCAGGACGACAGCGACGCCGCGGTCGTGGTTATCAACACGTGCGGGTTCGTGGACAACGCCAAGCAGGAGAGCATCGACACCATCCTGCGCTACGCCGACGCCAAGAAGAAGGGCCTGGTCGAGAAGGTCCTCGTCACCGGCTGCCTGTCCGAGCGGTATAAGGACGATCTCGTCAAAGAGATCCCCGAGGCCGACGGCTACTTCGGCACGCGCGACCTGCCCCGCCTGCTCAAGGCCCTGGGCGCCGATTATAAGCACGAGCTCGTGGGCGAGCGCCTCGTCTCGACGCCGCGCCACTACGCCTACTTCAAGATCTCCGAGGGCTGCGACCGCCCGTGCTCGTTCTGCGCCATCCCGCTCATGCGCGGCAAGCACGTCAGCCGCTCCATCGAGGAGCTCGTGGCCGAGGCCAAACACCTCGCCGGCGCGGGCACGCGCGAGCTGCTGCTCATCGCGCAGGACTCCACCTACTACGGCCTCGACCTGTACGGCAAGCGGCGCCTCGCCGACCTGCTCAAGGCTCTCTCCGACGTCGAGGGCATCGGCTGGATCCGGCTGCACTACGCGTTCCCGACGGGCTTCCCGCTCGAGGTGCTCGACGTGATGGCCGAGCGCCCCAACATCGCCAAGTACCTCGACATGCCGCTCCAGCACGTCAGCGACCGCATGCTCGCCTCGATGCGCCGCGGCACGACCAAGGCCTCCACGCGCGCTCTCGTCGACACCATCCGCGCGAAGGTCCCGGGCATCGCCTTGCGCACCACCCTCATCGCCGGCTATCCGGGCGAGACCAACAAGGACCACGAGGAGATGCTCGAGTGGGTCGAGGAGACCCGCTTCGACCGCCTCGGCGTGTTCGCCTACTCGCACGAGGAAGGCACCCACGCGTTCACCTTGAAGGACGACGTCTCCGCCAAGGAGAAGAAGCGCCGGGCGGAGGCCGTCATGGCCGTCCAGCAGCCCATCTCCTTGGCCGTGAACCAGGCCAAGGTCGGCAAGACCTTGAAGACCCTCATCGACTACAAAGAGGGACCGTGGTTCTACGGCCGCACCGAGGCCGACAGCCCCGAGGTGGACAACGAGGTGCGCGTCGACGCGCGCAAGCACTACCTGCGCATCGGGGATTTCGCGAACCTGAAGATCACCTCCGCCGAGGAATATGACCTCGAGGGCGAGCCGGTCTAGCCTGCTCGCCGTCCTGCTCGCCGCGGTCCCCGCCGGGGCCGTGCCGGCGAAGCCGGACTTCGACCTGCCTCGCCGGAGTTTCTCCGAGCTGCTGGGCGAGGTCGCCGTCGCGCCCGAGCCCGTCCCCCTGCCCGTCGGCTTCGGCGACACCGGCTACGGCGACTATCGCGCTCTCGCGGAGGGGATGGAGGCGGCGGGCGTCGACTTCCCCGCCATCCTCGCTCGCAGTGTCTCGGGCCTCCCCGCGGACGTGCCGAAGGACTGGCGGCCCGGCGTGCGTTCGCGCTGGGAGTGGGGTGACATCGACCACCTCCTGTTGCGGATGAT
>CAZTZW010000391.1:0-3217 GCA_964618085.1 uncultured Elusimicrobia bacterium | reverse complement strand
CCGCCCCCGCCGACGCCGCGCCGGAGCGCCGGGCCGCCGACGCGGCCGTCTTCTTCGACCAGGCCGTGCTCATCGCCGCCTCCGACGCGCCGGAGGTGCCGGAGCCGGGTCCGGGTCTCGAGCGGCCGGGTCCACGCCCGCGCCGGCTGATGAACCACCGCCTCTTGGGCGCGCGCCCGCAGACCGAGACGGCGTTGTCGCGCGCCGGTCTCGTCGCGGCGCGCCTCACGGGCGCGCGCGCCCTGTGGCTGCTCTACCGCGACGGGGTCCTCCTCCAGCGCCATGCCTCGCGTCTGCGCGACACGACCCAGCGGCCCTCGGCTCGCGCGGCGTCGGCGCGCCTGCTCGCCGAGATCGGCGCGGTCGAGGCGGCGCCACTGCTCGGCTGGGCCTATGAGAACGACGCCTCGGCGCGCGTGCGCGGCGCCGCGGGCGCCGGACTCCTGCTCATGGCGGAGCACTCCGCGCCGGTCCTCACGCGCGCTCTTCGCTCGCGCCTGACGCCCGCCGGCCGCGAAGGGGCGGCTCACGCGCTCGGCTGGCTCGTCGCCCATGCCGACGCGCCGGAGGCGCTCCAGGCGCTGGCGACGGCCGCCGTGCTCGACCGCTCCGATTCGGTCCGCCTCGCGGCCATCCGCGCGCTCTCGCGCGCCGACAGCCCGCGCGCGGCGAAGCTGCTCTTCTGGGTGCAGGCGCATGCCGCGCGGCCCGGCCTGCGCGTGGCCGTCGACCAGGCGCTGCGCGAGTCGAGCGAGCGGCAGGCGCGCGCGGGCCGCGTCCACTACAAGGCGCCGTCCGACGACTTCGGCGAGGTGTCGAGCCCGCTGCAGGCCTCGGCGCTCAAGCGCTCCGTCGCCGTGGGCCTCGTCTTCGCCGCGCTCGAGTTCGCGGGAGGGGTGCTCACCCACAACGCCGCGCTCAAGGCCGACGCCCTTCATCTCGCCGGGGACCGCCTGCTGGACGCCACCGGCCTCCTGGCTCTGTTCCTGGCGCGGCGGCCGCCCAGCTCCCGCCGGACCTACGGCTTCATCAAGGCCGAGGCCGTGTTCGCCTTGCTCGGCGCCTTGGTCATCGCGGGCGTGGCGGCGGGCATGGTCCCGGACGTCTGGCACGGCCTCGCCGGCGTGTGGAGCTGGCTGTTCGCCGGCGGCGCGGCGCTCGAAGGGGCGTCTTGGGCCGTCGCGGCCTACGCCTCGCTCGGTCTGGTCGCCAACCTCTTCTCCGGCTACCTGCTCATGCGCCACCGCGAGGCGAGCATGACGGCGCGCGCGGCGTTCCTGCACGTGATGGCCGACGCCATGGGCTCGGGGGGCATCATCCTCTCGACGGCTTTCGGCGTCCTGCTGGGCTGGACCTTCCTCCAGCCCTTCGTGTTCGCGGGAATCGTCTACCTCATCCTCCACACGGCCTGGGAGCTGGGCCGCCCCGCGTGGAACGTGCTCATGGACGCGGTGCCTGCCGAGCTGGACCTCGACGCGCTCGAGGCCGAGTTCCTCGCCGTGCCCGGCGTCGCCGGCGTGCATGACCTCCACGTGCGCATGCTCAACGGCTCCGCCTCCGAGCTCGCCGCCAAGGCCACGGTCCGGCCCGACGCCGACCGCGACGCGGTCCTCGCCGCGCTGCAGGGCATGCTGCGCGAGAAGCACAAGATCACGCACGCCACCATCCAGCTCGAAGCTGCCCGCTGATCTGTTAACAAAGGGGTCAGACCCCTTGTTAACGGTTGTTAACAAGGGGTCTGACCCCTTTGTTAACACTCGCTAGTTCTTCAGGGAGACGACGGGGAAGAACAGGCCTTTGCGCTCGCGCTTCCACCAGGAGCCGTCCGCCTTCCTCTCGGCGGGGGTGGAGAAGCGGTAGGAGTACAGCGCGGCGCGCGCGTAGAGCGGCTTGCCTGGGAAGGGCGCGGGGAGCAGGAGGGCCTCCACGGCGGGCGAGCTCGACAGCAGGCGGAACAGCAGGTTGCCGAACCAGGGGCTGTCCTGCGGCGCGCCGAGCGCGGCGAACCACATCTGCCAGTCCAGGCGGGGCATGTGCGGCCCGAGCAGGGGCGGCGCGCGGCGCGGGTCCGAGGGCTTCCAGCGGAAGCCGCGCTCGCTCCACGCGCTCCCGTCGGCCGAGACCTCGAGCACGATCTCGTCGCGCGTCTTGGTCATCACCGCGAACAGGCCGTAGCGGTTGATGGAGCGCAGGGGGGCGGTCAGCGCCGCGGCGCGCGTCGCGAGCTCGGGCGGTCTCCGTCCCAGCATGGGCATCATCGCGACGAGGCTGACCGCGGCCCACACCAGGCCGAAGGCGAGGAGGAGGCGCGGCTTCCAGACCGGCGCGGCGGCGGAGCGCGGCGCCGCGCCGCCGAGCCGGGAGAGCCCGGGCGCCGCGTCGTCGAGGGCCGCCAGGCACAGCGCGAGGGTGAGGAAGTTGAAGAAGCCGTAGTTGCCCGTCGCGATGATGCCCAGTTGGAGCGCGGCGACGAGCGCGGCGCCCAGCAGGCGCGGGCGGCGCGGCGCCAGCAGGAGGAGCGGGGAGAGGAACTCCATGGCGAACATGCCCGCGCAGGAAGCCTTGTGGAACCAGAGCGGCAGATGATGGACGTGCCAGGCCAGCGGGACGGGGATGGGCTGGCTCCAGTAGTGATAGGTCAGGGCGGTGAGGTCGCGCCAGGACGGGTCGCCGCTGACGAGCTTCACGACGCCGGATTGGAGCATGAGCTTGGCGAGCAGAAGGCGCAGAAGGAAGAGGGCCGCGCGCGGCGGCTCGGGAGCGGCGGACGAGCGGCGCGTCCACGGCGCGAGGAACGCCGCGATGAGGCCGGTCTCCAGGAGGAGGGCGTCCCACTGGAAGTTCATGAAGTCCGAGCCGACGGAGCACAGCGAGAGGTACAGCGCCCAGCACAACAGCGCGGCGGGACCGGCGAGGACGCCCGCGGTCAGGGCCAAGGACGCCAGCGCGCCGGCGGCGCACAGGCCGACGAGGGCGGCGTCGCTCGCCGAGAACCAGGCCGCGGTGGGCAGCAGCCAGTAGCGCTCGGGCCCGCGGCGCGCGCCGACGGCGGCGAGCAGCTGCGCGGCGGGCATCAGGCCGTCCGCGCCGACGAGGCCGCGGACCTGGAGGCCGAAGGAGACGAAGGCGGCGAGGTAGCACAGGCCGAGCGCCGCGAGGAAGGCGCGCGCCGTCCCGCGCACCGGCGGCGGCGCCAGGTGCGCGCCCCACAGCGCGC
>CAZTZW010000390.1:0-3219 GCA_964618085.1 uncultured Elusimicrobia bacterium | reverse complement strand
AGCGTGGTGGACTTGCCCGAGCCCGTCGGGCCGGTCACCAGGATGAGGCCCTTGGGGACCTTCATCATCTCGTGGATGGCGCGCGGCAGGCCGATCTCGTCGAAGGTCTTGAAAGAGGAAGGGATGGCGCGCACCGCCGCCCCGACGGCGCCGGTCTGCCGGTACACGTTCATGCGCACGCGGCCGATGCCGCGCAGGTTGAAGGCGACGTCCAGCTCGTTGGAGGCCTCGTAGCGCTGCCGCTGCTGGTCGTTGAGCAGGGAGTACACGAGCGTCTGGGTCATGTCCTGGTTTAGCTTCTCGAAAGGGGTCGGGACCAGTACTCCGTCTATGCGCAGCATCGGCGGCGCGCCCACCGTGAGATGGAGGTCCGACGCGCCGCGCTCGTGCATCAGCAGGAACAGCTCTCCCATCGAGACCATGCTTCTCCTCTAGCTCCCGCTCAACTGTTGTCCGCCATCGTCACGCGCAGCATCTCCTCGACGGTCACGACGCCCGCGAGGAGCTTACGGATGGCGCACATGCGCAAGGTCAGCATGCCCTGCTTCATGGACTGCGCCTTGATGTCCTTGGCCGGCGCCCGGTCCAGGATGAGCTGGCGGATGGCGTCGGTGACCTCCATGACCTCATAGAGGCCGACGCGTCCGCGATAGCCGGTGCCCGCGCAGTTCTCGCAGCCCTTGCCCTTGTACAGCGTGACCTTGCCCTTGCCGGAGGCCGTGATCTGCACCTCAGGGACGCCCATCTTGATGAGGTCGCCCATGTCCACCTCGTAGGGCTCCTTGCACTTGGGGCACGCGGCGCGCGCCAGGCGCTGGGCCTCCACCATGAGCAGGGCGGCGCTCACGAGGAAGGGCTCCACGCCCATCATGCCCAGGCGGGTGATGGTCTGCGAGGTGTCGTTGGTGTGGAGGGTGGAGAAGACGAGGTGGCCGGTGAGCGCGGCGTTGATGGCGATGGTCGCCGTCTCCTGGTCGCGGATCTCGCCGACCATGATGACGTCGGGGTCCTGGCGGAGGAAGGAGCGCAGCGCGGCGGCGAAGGTGAGGCCGATGTCGGCGCGCACCGCGACCTGGTTGATGCCGTGGAGCTGGTACTCGACCGGGTCCTCGGCCGTCATGATGTTGGTGTCGGGCGTGTTGAGGTTGGCGAGCGCCGAGTAGAGCGTGGTGGACTTGCCCGAGCCCGTGGGGCCCGTGACCAGCGCCACGCCGTAGGGCGCGTCCATCGCCTTCTTGAACACGGCCATCGCCTCGGGTTCGAAGCCGAGCTGGGTCATGTTGACGCGCACGCCCGAGGAGTCGAGGATGCGCATGACGATCTTCTCGCCGGGGGCGCAGGGGAGCACCGAGACGCGGATGTCCACCTCCTTGCCCTCGAGCTTGATGCGGATGCGGCCGTCCTGGGGCACGCGCTTCTCGGCGATGTCCAGGTTCGACATGATCTTGATGCGCGCGGAGATGGCGCCGGCGAACTTCTTGGGCGGGGAGGGCTGCTCGTGGAGCACGCCGTCGATGCGGTAGCGGACGCGCAGCTCCTTGGCGTAGGGCTCGATGTGGATGTCCGAGGCCTTGGCCTTCACGGCGCCCGCGAGGATGAGGTTGGTCATCTTGATGACCGGCGCGTCCTCGGCGGCCTGCTCCAGGTTGCTGTCGTCCTTGGCGGCCTTCTCCTCGACGTGCTCCAGCGCGTCCGCCGCGGCCTCGTCGACCGCGGACTGCTTCACGATCTCCTCGAGCACCTCCTGCGAGGAGGCCTGCTTGTAGTACTTGTCGTGGGCCGCGACGATCTCGCTCTCCGAGGCCAGACAGGCCACGACGTCGCAGCCCGTGAGCATCTTGAGGTCGTCGAGGATGAGGACGTTCAGAGGGTCGGCGATGGCGATGGTCAGGCGCTCCTTCGTCTTGTTGAAGGGCATGAGCATCTTCTGCCGGGCGATGGCCTCCGGCACGGCGGCGACGGCCTCTTCGCCGATCTCGCCGATGTCGGCCAAGGAGACGTAGGAGACGCCGGTCTTCTCGGCGAGGAACTGGAGGAGCTTCTCCTCGTTGATGAAGCCCTTCTCGACCAGGACGGTGCCGAGTTTGTCCCCTCCCTGCTTCTGCACCTCGAGCGCCTCGTCGAGCTGCGTCTTGGAGATGAGCTTCTCCTCCACGAGCAGGTCGGCGAGGCGCCGGGACAGACCGAGGGATATAGCGTGAGAGGCGCTGGCCATGCTTCCTATAGGGTAGGGTCCGGGTCAGGCTTTGTCAAGACCGCGCCCAAGGAGGGACATATTAATAAGAAGCGAACGAAAACGGCGTAAAATCGACTAAATGCCGGTGTCGACGGTATCGGAGCCGAAGGCGCCGTCGTCCTCGGCTGGAGGGCGCAGTTCGTTGTCCCCCGGCAGGGGCAGGAGCGGGACTTCCTTGGGCTCCTCGACGACGGGGCGGGGCTTGGCCTTGGGGCGCGCCTTGGCCTTGGGCCGGGGCTTGGGCGCCTCCTCGACGGCGGGCGGGGCGCCGGCCAGCATTTTGCGGGCCTCGGGGTTCTTGCCCATGACCAGCCGTCGGGCCATGTCGGCTTCGAAAAGGAAGAACACGCCCGGGTTGCTGCTGCCGGGCGCGGGCTCGACCTTGTACTCGACCAGGAACAGGTCGTCGCCCTTGGCATTGGCGCTCCAGTCCTCGCGGCCCGCATCGGCGCTCGCGGCGTAGGAGTACTGCAGCCACGCGGCGACGGTACCACGGTCGCCGTCGAGCGGGAAGCCCTTCACGAGCTCGATGGCCTCGGTCAGCGCGGTCCCCGGGCCGGGCTGGACCGCCTCGGGGGCGGTCGGGGGCGCGACGGGCGCCGTGGGCGCGGGCGGCGGCAGCGGCGGCAGAGCCGCGTCGGGCGCGGCCTCCTCGGCGCCCAGGCGCGGACGCCCGTCGTCGAGGGACGCCATGTTCGAGACGTCCTGGGGGTTGCGGAACATGAAGCCGATGGCCGCGAGCACCACGACGAGGACGGCCCCGGCGATATAGAAGACCTTGTAGCTGCGCGGGCGCGGCACCGGCGGGGCGGTGGGCGGAGCCGAGGGCTTGGCCAGGCGCGCGAGCACGGCGTCGGCGCCCGGGTCGGCGCCTTCGACCAGCGGCGGCGGGACCGGGATGGGCGCGGCCGCGGGAGAAGCGTCGCCCGACACGCGCATGGTCGCGGGCGGCGCGCCCGCCATGTCGCCGCCGCCGGGCACGG
>CAZTZW010000389.1:0-3235 GCA_964618085.1 uncultured Elusimicrobia bacterium | reverse complement strand
CCTCGTCTCCGGCGCCCCGGTCCGCCGCGCCGCCGCGCCCGCTCCCGCCGCCCGTCCGTCCTTGGCCAAGCCCGTCCACCTTCCCGCCCCGCGTCCCGCCCTCTCCGAGGAACTGTTGTAGGGACGCGGCCGTGGCTCCTGCGGCTCAACGCCGCGGGGATCTCGGCCGCTAAGACCGAACGTCTCCTCGCATCCGGCCAAGACTTGGAACGCCTGGACGTCGAGGGCTGGGCGCGACTCATGGGCTGGAACGACACGGAGCGCGTGCGCGCGGCGCGCGCACGCGCGCTCGCCTTCGACGGCGAGCGGGAGCTCGCGCGCGTCGAGGCCATGGGCGCCCGGGTCCTCGCTTATGACGAGCTGCCGGGCCTCCTGCGCTCCATCATCGACCCGCCGACCGCGCTGTACGTGCTGGGGACGCTGGAGGAGCGTCACGCCGTGGCCGTCGTCGGCTCGCGCGGGCCGACGCCCTACGGACTGCGTATGGCCCGGCGCCTGGCCGGCGACGTCGCGGGTGCGGGCATCGTCGTGGTCTAGGGGCTGGCGCGCGGCATCGACGGGGAGGCGCACCGCGCGGCGCTCGACGCGGGAGGGACGACCTGGGCCGTGATGGGGTCGGGCCTGGCCCAAGTCTACCCGGCCGAGCACGCCGAGCTCGCGCGCCGTCTCGTCGCGGGAGGGGGCGCCCTCATCAGCGAATCGCCGCTCGACATGGGGCCGCTTCCCGACAACTTCCCCAAGCGCAACCGGCTGGTCTCGGGCCTGGCCTGGGCGACGGTCGTGGTGGAGGGGCGCCTGCGCTCCGGTTCGGGCATCACGGCCAAGGAGGCGCTGGACCAGGGCCGCGAGGTGCTGGCCGTGCCGGGGCCGGTGGATTCGCCGCTGTCCGAGGTGCCCCTGCGGCTCCTGTCCGCCGGCGCGGGCCTGGCGCGCGGCCTCGACGACATCCTGGCCGTCCTGCCCCCGGGCGCGGCGTCGCGCACGCCGGTCGAAGCCGAGACCCCTCCGCTGCCCGATATGGGGGAGGAGGAGGCGCGTATCCTGGACCTGATCGGCTCCGACGCCCTCTCCTTAGATGAACTCTCCGGGGCGTCGGGGCTTGACACCAGCCGCCTTTCCTCTATAATGTTTGGGCTCGAACTAAAATCCCTGGTCGTTTTCGTCCCTGGACAACGGTATGCCCAAAAAACCCGCTGAGAAGAAGCCCAAGACCGACGCCGCCAAGGCGGAGCCCAAGGCGAAGGCCGCCAAGGCCCCCAAGGCCGCTCCCGCGGCGCCCGCCGGCAAGGCGTCGACCCGCAAGGGCCCCAGCCTCCTGGTCGTCGAGTCTCCGGCCAAGGAGCGCACCATCTCGCGCTTCCTTAAAAGCGATTTCGTCGTGAAGTCTTCCTTCGGGCACGTCCGCGACCTGCCGGTGCGTAAGATCGGCGTGGACGTCGAGGACGATTTCGAGCCGCAGTACGTGGTCCTGCCCCGCGCCAAGAAGATCCTGGCCGAGTTCAAATCCCTGGTCTCCAAGGCGGCGTACGTCTACCTCGCCACCGACCATGACCGCGAGGGCGAGTCCATCGCGTGGCACCTGGTCGACATGCTCAAGCTCAAGCCCGACCAGGTCAAGCGCATCACCTTCCACGAGATCACGCCCGGCGCCATCAAGGCCGCCATCGAGGACCCTCGCGCCATCGACGAGAACCTCGTCCACGCCCAGCAGGCCCGCCGCGTCATCGACCGCCTCGTGGGCTACAAGCTCTCGCCCCTGCTGTGGGCGAAGATCCAGTCCGGCCTCTCCGCCGGCCGCGTGCAGTCGGTGGCCGTGCGCCTGCTCTCCGAGCGCGAGCGCGAGATCAAGGAGTTCAGCTCCGAGGGCTACTGGACTTTGACCGCGGCGCTCGAGAAGCCCGGCGCCCCGCCCGTGTTCGACGCCAAGCTCTCCCTGTACAAGGGCGAGAAGGTCGAGACCACGCGCACCTACGACCTGTTCTCCGAGCAGTACCGCGTGAAGGCGACCACCCTCAAGGACGCCGAGGCCGTCGACAAGGTCTGCGTCGCCCTCAAGGACGGCCAGTTCAAGGTCATCAAGGTCGAGAAGAAAGAGGTCCGCCGCCGCCCGCCGCCTCCCTTCTCGACGTCCACGCTCCAGCAGGCCGCGTCCCAGAAGATGGGCTTCGCCGCCGAGCGCACCATGCGCGTGGCCCAGTCCCTCTACGAAGGCGTCGACCTCGGCCAGAAGGAGCCGGTCGGTCTCATCACCTACATGCGCACGGACTCCTTCTCCATCGCGAAGACCGCCTCCGACGAGTGCGCGGCCTACGTGAAGGACGTCTACGGCGCGACGTTCGCCCCGGCCGAGGCGCCCACCTACCAGACCAAGTCCCGCGGCGCGCAAGAGGCCCACGAGGCCATCCGTCCCACCTCCGTCCTGCGCACGCCCGACGAGGTCCGCAAGTTCCTCAACCCCGACCAGGCCCGCCTCTACGAGCTCATCTGGAAGCGCTTCGTGGCGTCCCAGATGATCGAGGCCATCTATGACACGGCCTCCGCCGACGTGAGCAATACCCAGGCTGTGTTCCACTGCACCGGCCGCACCCTCAAGTTCGAGGGCTTCCTGCGCGTCTACCGCGACGCCCCCAAGGGCGACGCGGAGGGCGAGGAAGAGGAGGTCGAGGAGGAGGCGCGGCGCCTGCCGCCGCTCTCCGAGGGCGACATCCTCAAGCTCGTCGAGCTCAAGCCCGAGGAGCACCACACCTCGCCGCCCCCGCACTACAACGAGGCCAGCCTCATCCGCGCGATGGAGAAGCACGGCATCGGCCGTCCCTCCACCTACGCGCCGACCATCAAGACCATCGTGGACCGCGGCTACGTGCGCCGCAACATGAAGGACCGCAAGCTCATCCCCACCGAGCTCGGCATGCTGGTCACCGACAAGCTCAAGGGTCACTTCCCCGATGTGGTGAGCCTCACTTACACCGCGAACGTCGAGGCCCAGCTCGACAAGATCGCCGAGGGCGGCGCCGGCTGGACCGACGTCGTGCGCACCTTCTACGCGCCCTTCATCAAGGCGCTGGAGAAGGCCGGCACCGAGATGGAGGCGTCGCGCATCGAGCCGAAGATGTCCGACGAGCTGTGCCCTATCTGCACGGCCCCCATGCTCATCCGGGAGAGCCGCTTCGGCAAGTACCTCTCCTGCTCCACCTTCCCCAAGTGCAAGGGCAAGATCCAGCTCACGCCCGAGGGG
>CAZTZW010000388.1:0-3272 GCA_964618085.1 uncultured Elusimicrobia bacterium | reverse complement strand
AGCGAGAAGGAGGAGTCCACCAGCAGGTCGCGCGCGCCCGCGGGTCGCGGGGCGGCCTGGGCGAACAGGCGGCACATCGTCAGACCCTCGCCTGGGCGAGGGCCTGCAGGACCTCGAGGGCCTTGTCCGCGTTCTGGACGGCGACCAGGATGCGCGCGGACTTGGCTCCCGCCACGGCGGTGCCGTAGACGGTCGTGATGTTGATCTTGGCCTGCGCCAGGGCGTCGGTGATGAAGAACAGCTCGCCGGGGTTGTCGTCCACCTCGACCGAGAGGATGAAGGTCTCGACGCTGGAAAACCCCGCTTTGCTCAATACCGCGGAGACGTCCGCGTCCATGGGCAAAGCGATGCGCACCAGGCCCGAGTCGTCGCGGACCTCGGAGGCGATGCCCAGGATGTTGATCTTCTCGGAGGAGAAAAGCTCGGCCAGGCGCGCGAGCGCGCCTGGCCGGTTGGGCATGAAGATGCTGAATTGTTTGAGCTTCTCGACCTTCACCGGTCGAAGTCTAGCTCCTTTGCCAGCGACTGCGCAACGGTGCCGAGCGAGGCGCGCGAGAACGGCCCGGCCAGCTCCCGGAACTGCCCGTCGCCGGTCACGTAGTACAGGCCCTTGCCCTGGGTGTCCTTGATGACGGTGCGGATGCGCCAGGTCAAGGTCGGCATCATCGCGGCCACCGGGTCCGCGGTCGTGCCCACGTTGGTGATGCTCGAGTCGGGCACGGACGCCGTGAGGTCGAGGCGGTAGCCCGACCCGATCTCGACGAGCAGCGGCTCGACCGTGACGGCGGTCAGGTACTTGCCCTTGCCGTTGTAGGAGCCTCCCGTCGTGCGCAGGATGGTGAACTTCACGTTGATCATCTTCATCCCGTACACGTTGTTGGCCGTGAGGTGGTACACCGTGCCCTTGGGCAGCTCCCACCCCCCCAGGTCGCCCCAATGCGCGAGGCCCTTGGGCAGGGCCGACGCGTAGGTGTTCTGCACGTCGACCACGGGGCGGTTGGCCTCGATGATGGCCCACAGCCGCTGCCCGAGGTTGAGGATCTCGTTGAGCACCGGGATGACGTCCTGGCCCCCCGACGGCGGCGGCGGGAGGATGTCGGTCGGCCCGACGGCGGGCCCGAGGTTCTCGATCTTGATGGACGTCTCGTCGACGGTGTACTTGTCGGGGTCGGCCTGGGCGGCTTTGATCTCCGCGTCGGAGAACATGTGCATCTGGGCGGCGGCGGCGGGGACGGCGGTCACTGCGGCCAGGGCGGCCGCGAACACGGCTCGGCGCATCGGTACCTCCACGGGATCCTAGGGGTTAGGGGTTCGGCATCCGGCCCAGAATCATGGCGCCGGAAGGCCCATGGAAAAAGGGGCCTTGGGCCCAGAGCGTAATGGGCCTAAAGACCTATCCCTGCCGGTGGAGGTTAGGCGGGCTTGGCGGCGCCGGCGGCGCGCAGCTTGCGCGCGAGGTAGTAGAAGAACAAGCCCAGCGGGACCATGGCGCCGGCGAAGACGATGAACGGCATCATGCCGGAGGTGTGCTGGAACAGCCAGCTCAGGCTCTGCAGGCCGATGGTCGAGATGACCAGGGACGCCGAGCCCATGAAGCCGTTGGCGTCGGCCATGTGCTGCGGGCCCGGGACCTTCGATTGGAAGTAGGCGCGCAGCATCGTGACCGAGGCGACCTGGGCGAAGCCGAACGGGATGACGGCCAGGGAGAACAGGGTCAGCGTGCCGGGGGCGATGAAGTAGCCCTCGAGCCCGAAGGGGTAGGGCACGGACACGGCGGCGAGGAGGGCCGGGTTCGGGAGGAACACGACCGCGAACGCCAGCAAGGTCGGGATGGTGAGGAGCATCATCTTCAGCATCGACTTGCGCAGGGCTTCGCTGACCTGCTCCTTGTCGAGCTTCCCCTCCTCGTGCTGCTTCTCCAGGCGGCTCTGCTCGCGGTCGGTGTAGAGACTGCCCAGCAGTCCGCCCACGCTGTAGAGCGCGACCACGGTGCCCGCGAAGGCGGCCATGCTGCTGGTGCCGCCGACCATGAGGCCGAAGCCGGGGGCGATGATGGAGTACAGGAACGGGTTGAGCATCATGAACACGGAGAAGCCCATGAAGCCGTAGCGCAAGGTCGGGTCGGACCAGACGAGCTTGGCGCCGCGCGCCATGCGGGCGAAGAACTGGCCGAAGATGTTCTCGGCCCGGCCCAGGGTCACGGTCTCGGCCTTCACGCGGCGGCTCAAGCGCCAGGCGAGCGCGCCCAGGCCGGCGGCGGCGGCCAGCGCCGCGCCCGCGGCGATGAAGGACGCGGCGTAGGCGGCGAAGGCGCCCGCGGCCGCGAGGACGACCGCGGTCGTGAGGATGCCCGCGCGCAGGGAGCCGGCGGTCTTGCGCTCGGCGGCCGCGTCGCGCACGGCGGCCTTGGCCTTCGCGAGGTCGGCCTCGCGCATCAGCTCGACCTTCTGCGGCATGCGCAGGAAGATGAAGAGGACTATGAAAGCGAGCGCGAAGGCGATCGGGAAGGCGGTGAGCACCGCGGTGGTGCCCAAGGCCTCGGGCCTGGCCGCCGCGCCGGCGACGACGGGCACGATGATGCCGGCGAACTCGAGGATCATCTGCTCGCGGTTCCAGAAGCGGCGCAGCTTCATCTCGTCCTGGCCGAGCAAGGCGGCGGGGATGGACTGCTCGGCGGTCAGGGCGACGCCGCCGAAGAAGCCGTTCATGGAGTAGAAGAACATCATGCCGACCAGGCCCATGTGCCCGGTCACGAGCAGGCCGAGCATGGCGGAGATGGAGACCATGCGCAGGACCTCGGTGGCGAGGTAAGTCTTGCGCAGGCCGTAGCGCTCGATGATCACCGGCGCGATCTGGCGGCCGATGATGCCGGTGACGGAGGAGAAGATGGCGATCTGCGCGACCTTGGTGAAGTCGCCGAACACGGCCTGGACGAGCTGGGGCATGGCCGTGCCCATGGCCTCGACGCCGATCTGCGCGATGAGGAGGGCGCCGATGAACGCCCAGGCGGCCATGCCCAGGCCGCTGGAGACGGGCTTGCCGTCCTTCGGCGCGCCGGGCGTCGACGGAGCGTCGGGCGCGGGCGGGGTCTCCTTGCCGTCGTTGGCGGCGGCGAGGACGGAGGACGGGGCGAGGGCCGCCGCGGAGCGGGCGGAACCGGCGGCGTCGGCGGCGACCGCGCCGCGGGCAGCGGACGGGGCGGTCAGCGTCTCGGGCGAGCGGTTCGAAAAGGCGGCGCGCAGGGCGGCGAAGCCGCGGCCGATGCGGGAGCC
>CAZTZW010000387.1:0-3285 GCA_964618085.1 uncultured Elusimicrobia bacterium | reverse complement strand
GGCGCCTGCGTGGGCGGCGCCGCGTCGGACCAGGGGTCCGCGCTCGCGAAGGGGTCGGCGGCGCGCTTGGCGGCGGGCAGCGGGGCGCTCTGCGGGGCGCCCGGCTCGGCGGCGAAGCCCTTGGCCTGGGGCAGGGCAGGGCCTCCGGCGGTTCCCTGCGGCACGACCTTGCGGATGGCCGTCTGCGGGATGTCGGAGGCGGCCGAGCCCGGGGGCGGGAGCGGCGCGACGACGCCGCCCAGCTCGGAGACGGATGTGCCGCACTTATCGCAGTAGTTCTTGGCGACCGAGTTCTGGAAGCCGCAGGCTCCGCACACGCGGGCGTTGCGCCCGCCGCACTTGACGCACGTGCTCACGGCGGCCGCCGAGTTGGCGCCGCACTTGGTGCAGAGGATGGCGGCCGGCGCGCTCAGGCGGGCTCCACGAGGAACAGGGGCTGGCCGTACTCGACGGCCTGGCCGGCCTCGACGAAGACCTTGACCACCCGGCCCGCGGCGGGCGCCTTGACCGGCTTGGCGGCGCCGGAGCCGGTCGTCACGACGCCCAGCACGGCGCCCTCGGCGACGGCGGCGCCTTCCTCGGCGACGCGCGCCTTGCCCGGGTCGCTCCACTGGAACACGCCCACGCCCTCGCTGGCCACCGGCAGGAAGCGAGAGGCGGGGAGCGGCGGAGCGGAGAGGTTCGTCGACGGAGCGTCGGGGCCCGCGAGGGCGAAGCCCTTGCCCCCCTTGTTCCAGACGACCTCGACGAGGTCGGTGGTCTTCATCCA
Source organism: uncultured Elusimicrobia bacterium (assembly GCA_964618085.1). Taxonomy (GTDB): domain Bacteria; phylum Elusimicrobiota; class Elusimicrobia; order UBA1565; family UBA9628; genus GWA2-66-18. The sequence goes on along the minus strand of CAZTZW010000387.1, from coordinate 2,516 downwards.
GTCGCTGACGTCGCGCAGATCCTTGTCCATGTCTATCTCCTGCGGGTCTTCTTCGGCGCCTGGCGGCGCGTCAAGTTGCGCGGGTTCTGCGGGAGCAGGCCCGACGCGAGGGGGTCGAAAGCGAAGGGGAGCATCTTGTACACCGTCGTGCGCGTCACGGTGCGCCGTCCCGTGGTGGGGCTCAGGTCGACGAGGTAGAGCTTGGTGTCCTTGTCGCTGAACTCGAACATGACCTGGCGGCAGGCGCCGCAGGGCTTGGCCGCGGCGCCCACGACCGCGACGGCCTCGAGCGCGTCGTGGCCGGCGACGACGGAGTGGAAGATGGCGACGCGCTCGGCGCAGATGGCCAGGCCGTAGGACGCGTTCTCCACGTTGCAGCCGGCGAACACGCGGCCGGACTTGGTGAGCACGGCGGCGCCCACGGGGTAGCGCGAGTAGGGGCAGTAGGCGCGCTTCTGCGCGTGGATGGCGGTCTCGATGAGGCGGTCGGCGGCGCGGATGGCTTTCTTAGACATACTTGTGGACGAGGAGCGCGAGCTTCTTGAGCGCGGTCTTGCTCCGCGCCTCGGGGGCGGTGAACAGCGCGCCCTTGAGGGCCTCGGAGAACGCGGGCTCCAGCGGCGCCGCCGCGATGCGCGGCACGGCCAGGCGCATCAGCTTCTGGGCGTTGGCGGAGTTGGCGTGCAGGTTGGCCACGACCATCTCTGTGTGGACCTCCTCGCCCTCCTTCCAGCAGTCGTAGTCGGTGACCATGGCGACCTGGGAGTAGACCAGCTCGGCCTCGCGGGCGAGCTTGGCCTCGGTCGCGGCGGTCATGCCGATGAGGGACCACCCGAAGGAGCGGTGCATCTCGGACTCGGCCTTCGTCGAGAACGCCGGCCCCTCCATGCAGCAGTACGTCCCGCCGAACACCGACTTGATGCCCAGCTCCTTGGCGGCCTGGTAGACGATGCGGTTCTGCTCCGGCGCGAAGGGCGGGTTGAAGGCGACGTGGGCGACGAGCCCGCCGCCGAAGAAGGTCTGCACGCGGTCCTTGGTGCGGTCCACGAGCTGGTCGGGGAACACGAAGGTGCGGGGCGGGAGCTCTTCCTTGAGGGAGCCGACGGCCGAGAAGGCGAGGACGCGCTCGACGCCGAGGGACTTCAGCGCCCACATGTTGGCGCGCTGGGGCAGCTCGGTGGGGGTGTACACGTGGCCTTTGCCGTGGCGCGGCAGGAAGGCGCACGGCACGCCCTCCAGCTCGCCCACCACGATGGGCCCGGAGTGCGCGCCGAAAGGGGTGGTCAGCCGCAGCTCGCGCGGGTTCTTGATGGCGTCCGAGGAATAGAGGCCCGAGCCCCCGATGATGCCGACCTTGGCGGTCGCTTTGGCGGTCTTGGTCACGGTACGTAGCCTCCTAGGGGCAGCAGTTCTTTGATGAGCGCGTCGAGCTTCCCGAGGTCCACCGGCTTCTGGATGAAGCGGGTCTTCGGGTCGTTGGGCAGCAGTTTGGCGAGCTTCTCGTGCGGGTGGGCGGACATGAAGATGAGCGGGATCTTCTGCGTCTTGGGGTCCTTCTGGAGGACCTGGTAGGCGGAGGAGCCGTAGGCGCCCGGCATCTGGATGTCGGTGATGATGAGGTGGGGCAGGTGCTCGGTCGCCTTCTGCGAGAGCTGGAAGCCGTCGTTGGCCACCAGGACGCGGTGGTTCTTCATGCCGAGGTAGTCGGTCAGGAGGCCCGTGATGTCCGGGTTATCGTCGGCGACGAGGATTTGCGCGATCAAGCTTCCTCAGCGGGCTCCCGCGCTCAGCTTGCTCATCAGGTCGGGATAGATGGGGAAGCGGCGGCAGAGCTTGGTGACCTCGCCCTTCACGCGCTTGAGGGCGGCGTCGTCGCCGCGCTTGGCGAGGGCCTCGTCGATGAGGGCCGCGACCTCGTCCATCTCCTTCTCGCCCATGCCGCGCGTGGTGATGGCGGGAGTGCCGATGCGCACGCCGGAGGCGATGAAGGGCTTCTGGGGGTCGTAGGGGATGGCGTTCTTGTTGACCGTGATTCCGGCCTTGTCGAGCGCCTCCTCGGCCTCCTTGCCCGTGGCGTTCTTGGGCCGCAGGTCGAGGGAGAAGACGTGGCAGTCGGTGCCGCCCGCGACGATGCGGAAGCCCTTCTCCGCCAGGGACTTCGAGAGGCGGCGGGCGTTGGCGATGACCTGGCTCTGATAGACCTTGAATTCCGGCTTGAGGGCCTCGCCGAAGCACGCCGCCTTCGCCGCGATGACGTGCATCAGGGGGCCGCCCTGCTCGCCGGGGAACACGGTCTTGTCGAGCGCCGCGGCGTGCTGGGTCTTGCACAGCACCATGCCGCCGCGCGGCCCGCGCAAGGTCTTGTGCGTGGTCGTGGTCGTGAAGTCGGCCAAGGCGACGGGCGAGGGGTAGACGCCGGCGGCGATGAGGCCGGCGTAGTGCGCGATGTCGGCCGCGACGTCGGCGCCGACCTCGTCGGCGAGCTTCTTCAGGCGGGCCCAGTCGATGACGCGCGA
>CAZTZW010000386.1:0-3306 GCA_964618085.1 uncultured Elusimicrobia bacterium | reverse complement strand
TGATCCCGGCCAACGGCTTTTACGAGTGGCAAGCCGTCGAGGTGGAGGGCAAGGGCCACTCCGTCTTCACCTACCACTTCGACAAGCTCTCGCCCGCCGACCAGGACCGCGTCTGGTCCGAGCTGCTCGGGTTCCTCCAGGCGCGATTGATAGGTCAGGGGACAGGCACCTAACCTACATCCCCTGTCCCCTAACCTACTTGCCGTGGCACTTCTTGAATTTCTTGTTGGAGCCGCAGTGGCAGGGGTCGTTGCGGCCGACGTCGGGGCCTGATTTGACGAAGGTGTCGGGCTTGGGGGACTGACCGCCGACGAAGAGCCAGCGGCCGCCGTCCTTGCGGAAGGTGGCGATCTCGTGGTGCTGGTACTCCTGGCCGCCGGTCGAGAAGGCGGCGACGAAGTTGACGATGCCGGTGGCGTCGGAGGGGCCTCCGTCCTTGACGGCGACGATGCGCAGGCCGTGCCACTGGGACTCGCGCGACCACTTCTCGGCGGCCTTGCGGTCGAAGTCCTTGGCGCCCTCGGGGGCGTGGGTGCGCTCGATGTAGTCGACGCGTCCCTTGGCGTAGCTGGTGTAGCGCGAGCGCATCAGCGCCTCGGCGGTGGGGGCGTGGGACTTGCCCTCGATGTAGGGCTCGCAGCAGGCGGCGTAGGCCTGGCCGCTCAGGCAGGGACAGTCGGTGGTCGCGCTCATGGCGCGATTATACTATTCGAAGTCGGCCGGGGGAATGCCGCCGCGCACGAGCCACGCCTTGAACGCCTTGATGAGCTCGGCGTCCGAGCGGCCCAGGGGGCGGTTCTGGCGGTAGCCGTCGACGCGCCACTTCTCCTCGCGGCGCGTCACGTAGAAGGCCATCTGGGACGTCTTGAGGTCGGGGTCGCGGCTGGAGAAAGCCTTGCTCACGCCCGCTCCGCTGAAATCGACGTAGGCGAACACGCCGGCGCGCGCGACCTCCTCCACGGACTTGCCGCCGGGCGAGGCCATGTCCGAGGCGAGCTGGCGCATGAACGCTCCCTGCTCGTTGTCGGGGTAGCGGCGCACCGCGTTCTCGAGGGAGGCGCGGCGCAGGGCCAGCCAGCCCTGCCGCTCGAAGGTCGCCGAGTCCAGCCCGCGCAGGTCGCCGATGAGGCCCCGGGAGGCCAGCAGGTCCGAGATGGCGGCGGGCGTGGTGCCGTTCTCGCGCGCCAGCTTGAGCAAAGCGGCGCGCTGGCCTTGGAGCTCGGGCGCGACGCCCTTCATGGCGGCGTCGTCGGCCGCGGCGGCCTTCGGGAGGAGGAGGCTCTGGAGCTCGCGCGCCCGCGGCGAGTCGGACGGGATGTTCTTCTCCTCGAGCCACTGCTCGAGTAAGGCGGCCCTCTGACGGTCGGTGAGGCTGACGCCCGAGGCGATGGAGCGGATGTGGCGATTGACCGCGGCCAGGTCGCGGATGGCGGTCGCGGACGGGCCGGCGGGCGCGGGAGCGGGCGCCGGCTTGAAGATGTTGTTGGAGTTGGGCGGGCCGCGAGGGGAGGCGTTCTCGGCGGTGAGGGCCTCCTGGTCGGCGCGGATAAGGTCGATGTAGAGCGCGACCGGGTCCACGCCCGAGAGGGCGACCTGTCCGGCCACGGCGCCGGCCAGCGCCTGGCTGGGCGCGAAGCGGCCGCCCGCGGGGACGTCCTTCCAGCCGCCGTCCTTCCAGCGCGAGATCTTCGCGGCGTAGCCGAAGTCTGCTGAGCGCGGGTCGAAGGCGCCGGGGCCCGTGCGCTCGAGCGAGACGCGGTAGATGCCGGCGAATTCCTGGGAACGGGCCTCGTAGTAAGCCACGCCGGCGCCGGGGAGCACGTCGGCGCGGTTGGTAGGGCCCTCGGGGTTGGAGTCTTTGACGACGCGCAGCAGGCCGTTGAGGAAGCCCACGGCGCGCCGCTGGGCGAGGAAGGGCTCGAACATGCCCCAGCGCGAGCGGCCGGGTTCCTTACGCAGCGCGCTGTCGGCGGGCAGCGCGTCATAGAGCGAGCCCCACAGCGACATGATGTGCTGCTCGGACCAGTCGGCGGCGCTTTCCATCGCCTTGATGACCGAGGGGCCGTCGAACTCGAAGATCGCGCCGGCCTTGCCGTCCTCGTCCTTGGCGCCCAGCGGGTCGGATTCCAGCAACGCGCCGGGCTTGGCCTGCGCGTTGCGCTTGCGCACGCCCGTGAGGCGGCCCTTCTTGCCGTTGAAGTCCTGGATGCCGTACTTCTTCCAGGTCGCCAGGCCGCTGCCGTTGCCGGTGCGGTGCGCCGATGCGGAAACGGCGATGGCGCGGTCGTACACCGAGAGCAGCATCGTGATGGGGTGCTTGAGCGCGTGTCCGTACTGGAGTGTGCCGGTCTCGTCGGCCTCGAAGTGCTTCACGACGTCGATGCCCATGGCCTTGAGCATGGGCAAGGTGTTGGTGCGGAAGGACTTGGGCCACCAGTGCTCGCGCATCGCGGCGTTCTTCTTGTCCGTGAGGTCGGGGCCGAAGTTGTGGTTGGCGATGAGGCGCTGGAAAGCGAGCGTCTCGCGCGGCGACATGCCGGCTTCCTTGCCCAAGGTCTCCACCCAGCCCATCGAGGCGTACTCGTGGGGGAGGATGAAGTTGTTGATGTACCAGTTGGCCCCGGTGTCGGCCTGGGAGTTGAAGCGCGCCAGCGCCTTGCCCATGTCCTCCGGGTTCTGCTGCTTGCCGGTGTCGGTGGCGTACTGCAGGGCGCGCAGCATCTCGACGAAGTGCTCGACGCTCTGGCGCGGATTGGTCTTATAGGCGCGGGCGAGCTCGGCGCCGTCCTCGACCAGGGGCTCGATGAGCTGCTGCTCGACGTGCTCGACGTTGCCCACGCGGGCGAAGGGCGTGGACTTGTCCTTCACGTCGGTGTTGATGAAGCGCTTGGCGGCCTCGGAGAAGCGGCGCAAGGTCGCGACGTCCATGCGCTCGACGACGGCCACCGCCGCGGCGATCTGCTGGGGGGTGGAATCGCCCAACGCGACCATGCGCGAGAGGTCGTCGATGCCGCGCAGCATGGCGGCGTCCTCCGGCGCCAAAGAGGCCTCGCCCTGCGCGGCGCGCTGCGCGCGCAGACTCTGCGCCTGCGCGCCCAGGCGCGCGAGGCGGTCGGCCTCGGCCGCGGCGACGGCGACGCGCGCGCCTTGCGGCGAGTTCTGGAGTCCGGCGCTGGTGACGGGGGCGTCGAGGACGCCGGAGCGCGCTTCGAGGCCGTCGAAGCGCGCGGAGAGCTCGGTCCCCATGTCGCGGCCGCCGCCGGCGAAAAGCCCGCGCGACAGCGCGTTGGCGCCGGCGGCGGCCTC
>CAZTZW010000385.1:0-3307 GCA_964618085.1 uncultured Elusimicrobia bacterium | reverse complement strand
GCGATGAGCGAGGCCCGCTTGAGGCGCTCGGCCTCGGTCGCGGCCGCGTCGAGGACCACCCGGCGGGCGTTGAGGTACAGCGCGCCGGGATGCTCCATGCCCCCGTACTGGAAGCCCGGCACCACGACGTAGTCGGTCTTGGGGTAGGGCAGGAGGACTCCGGTGTACTCCTCCATCCACTTGCGCGCGGCCTCCCCCTTCGTCAGCACGGCGTCCACCCCGGCCTTGGCCTTGGCCGGGTCGGTCTCGCGGTGGAAGACGCGCGCGCCTCCGCGCTCCTCGACGGTCCACGCGCCCGCCGAGAAGGCGAACTGGTAGGTGGAGAGGAGCTCGGTGGTCTCGAAGCGCCAGACGCCGTCCTTCAAGGCTCCGCGCGCGTTGGAGACGGCCGTCCAGGAGGACGGGACGACGAGCGAGAGGTCGAAGCGCGCCTTGAGGTCGGGCTGGTCGAAGCACGGGAACAGCTCGCGCGCCCGCGCCGGGACCAGCAGCGTATAGAGGAAATCCGGACGGCGGTTGAGCGGCCCATCGGCGGCAGTGAAGGTGGAGGTGAAGACGTTGTCGCCGGGACGCGCGTCGGGCACCGCGACGTGCTCGCCCGGGGCGCCGGCGAAGTCGAGCTGGAGCCCCCCCTCCGGCACGCTCTTGAGCTTGAAGCGGACGGCGACCTTCCCGGCCACGGGCAGCGCCGTGGACGCCGGGACCTCGAAGCTCAGCTCGTAGCGGACGTCGGAGACGACGGCGGCGCGCTCGCGGGCGAGCTCGACGGGGACGCCGGGGGCCGGCGTCAGCACCGGACCGTGGACTCGCGCAGGCCCGCGTAGTGGCGCAGGTGGCGCCGCGCGGCGTCCTCCCACGTCCGGGTGAGCGCGAAACGGCGCGCCGCCTCGGCCATGCGGACCCGGACGTCGGGCTCCAGCAGGCGCGCGCAAGCCTCGGCGATGCCCGCGACGTCGGCCGTGTCGTCGAGGAGGATCCCGCCCGAGTCCCCCGCGAGGAGCTCGCTGAGGCCCGCGTAGCGCGTCGTGACCAGCGGCAGGCGCATCGCCATCCCTTCCAAGCCCACGAGGAAGAACGTGTCCATGGGAGTCGGGTTGACGATGGCGTCGGCCGCGGCGTAGAGCGAGCGGACGTCGTCCCACAACTCCTCGGTCAGCAGGCGCACGCCCAGCTCCTGGGCGAAGCGCTGGAACGGAGCCTTGGGGAAGGGGCCGGCGGCGAGCAGGACGGCGCGCCCCGACGCCGGGAGACGGGCGAGGCCGCGGATGGCGAACTCCAGCCCCTTCCACGAGTCGCCGATATAGAGGAACGCGACGTCGTCGAGGCCCAGGCCGAGACGGCGGCGCAGGGCGACGCGGCGCCCGGCCGCGGCCTCGGGGCAGAAGAACGCGCAGTCGACCCCGTGCGGGATGACGTCGACGGCGGTCTCCGGTACGCCGAAGGCCGCGCGGACCTCATCGGCCGAGCGCCGGGAATGGGCGATGACGCTGCGGTAATTGCCCGGGGCGAAGCGCATCCGCTCGAGGGCGGCGCGCGTGGCGCCGCGCGTCGTGCCCAGGCGCGGCGGGTCGATGCTGAACGGCACCCGCGCCAGCTTCTCGCGCTCGACGGGCTGGGGGTCGTTGTGCATCTGGATGACGTCTTGGCGGACGGTCAGCGCGTGGCTGATGACGACGTCGTGGCGCCGCCCCGACGGCATGAGGGCGCGGCCCATGGTCCGCCCGCCGAGAGGCAGGCCGAGCAGCGGCAGGAGCGCCCCCAGCGGGAGCGACCACGTGCGCCAGGAGCCGCGCAGGCTCGGCAGCCAGTGGAGGCCCATGCGCGGATCGGGGAAGCGCGAGCGCCCACCCTCGGGCAAAGCGTTCTTGGAGGCGTAGAGGTGCACCTCGTGACCCCGCTTGAGGTACTCCTCGCTGAGGGCCAGAGCGATGCGCGAGACGCCGTTGTTGAACGAGAGCGTCTCCAGCATCATCGCGATGTTCACGACGCCCTTCCGGACGACAGGCGCCGCGCCTGGCGGAGGCGCCAGAGGAACTTCAGGGCGCCCGTGCGCCCGCTGATGATGCGCCGCGGCAAAGACAGCGCGTGCGCGTCGCCCTGCTCGGTGGCGAAGCCGATGCGGTAGCCCGCGCCCGCGACGGCGTCGCGCAGAGCGGGGCTGAAGCTGCCGTAGGGGTAGGCGAACCAGGACAGCTCGCGGCCCAGCACGCCCTCGAGCGCGGCCTTGGAGGCGGACAGCTCGCGGCGAGCGTCCTCGGGCGGCAGCGCCGTCAGGCGCGCGTGGGTCTCGGTGTGCGAGCCGATGACCCAGCCCGCCCGGTCCAGCGCCTTCAGCTCGACGGCGTCGAGCTGGCGGTGCCCGCAGCCCGGCCGCTCGCCGTCCCAGGCGGCGGGCCCGCCCAGACCCGAGGAGACCATGAACAGCGCGGCCTTGAAGCCGTGCCGCTCGAGCGCGGGCAGGGCCTCCGCGTACGTCGAGGCCGAGCCGTCGTCGAAGGTGATGAGCACCGGCTTGGGCGGGAGCGGCCGGCCGCCGCCCATGACTCGGTCGAAGTAGTCGCGCGGGTCGATCGCGCGGTAGCCCAGCCCCTTGAGCAGTGCGAGCTGGCGCGCGAAGTCGCGGGGGTGGACGTAGGTATCGGGGTGGAGCGCGTCCGCGGGAGCGGCGGCGATGCGATGGTAGGCCAGGACGGGGATCCCTGACGCGGCGGAGGCCTCTCGCATGGGCGCGACATCCTAACATATCACGGTCACATGACGGTCACAACTCGGTCATAACCCTTTAGGCCCATGGTCCTCGACGGCGGAGTCGTGTTATCATCTCCCCTCATGTTCAAAGCCGGGTTCGTCGCCGTCGTGGGCCGTCCCAACGCCGGGAAGTCCACCCTCGTCAACGCATTGCTCAAGACCCGCCTGTCCGTGGTGTCGAGCAAGCCGCAGACCACCCGCCACCGCATCCTGGGCATCCTGGAGGGCGAGGGCTTCCAGGCCTGCCTGCTCGACACCCCCGGCCTCATCGACGACCCGCAGGACCCGCTCCAGAAGAGCCTCAGCGTCGAGGCCGTGCGCGCGATGCGCGACGACGGAGACCTCATCCTCTACGTGGTCGACGCCGCCGCGGCCGACCCCGCCAAGCTGGACCTCCCCCGCACCCAGCCCGGCGCCCCCGTCCTGCTCGTGCTCAACAAGTGCGACCTGCCGGAGGCCGCCGCCAAGCTCGACGCCGTGGAGGCCGCCTACGCGGCCGCGCTCAAGCCCCTCTCCACGCACCGGCTCTCCGCGCTCAAGGGCGACGGAGTCGACGGGC
>CAZTZW010000384.1:0-3319 GCA_964618085.1 uncultured Elusimicrobia bacterium | reverse complement strand
CGTGGAGACCTGCCCGCATTACCTGACCTTCGCCGCCGAGGACGTGCCCGCCGGCGCCACCGAGTTCAAGTGCGCGCCGCCCATCCGCTCGGCGGAGAACCGCGAGGCCCTGTGGACCGGCCTGCGGCGCGGGACCATCGACTTCGTCGTGTCCGACCACTCGCCCTGCGTCCCCGAGCTCAAGAAGCGCGACGCGGGCGACTTCATGGCCGCCTGGGGCGGCATCGCGGGCCTGCAGTTCGTCCTGCCCGGGACCTGGACCGAGGCCAAGCGCCGCGGCTTCCAGCTCGAGGACGTCGTGCGCTGGACCGCGGAGCGCACCGCCGCGTTCGTCGGCCTGGAGAAGGGCCGCATCGCGCCCGGCCTCGACGCCGACCTCGTCGTCTTCGACGACGCCGCCTTGTTCGACCTGACGCCCGACCGCGTCCTGCACCGCCACCGCCTCACGCCCTACTCCGGCCGCCGCCTGCTCGGCGAGGTCCGCGAGTCCTGGCTGCGCGGCGGGCGCGGGCCGGGACGCCCCCTGCTCAAAAGGAGCCACGCATGGACTTCACCTCGCTGATCGACCTCGCGGCCGCGCGCACCGGCGGCAAGGCGCTCGCCGCCAGCGACGACTTCTTCGCGCCCAAGGAGAACCTCCTCAAGGCGCCGAAGGCCGTCTGGCTCGCCGACAAGTACACCTCCAAAGGGAAATGGATGGACGGCTGGGAATCGCGCCGCAAGCGCGTGCCGGGCCATGACTGGTGCGAGGTGAAGCTCGGCCTGCGCGGCGTCATCCGCGGCGTCAACATCGACACCGCCTACTTCACGGGCAACTTTCCTTCCCACGCCTCGCTGGAGGCCCGCGACGGCAAGGGCGCGTGGGTCGAGATCCTGCCCAAGTCCGAGCTCAAGGGCGGGAGCGACAACCTCTTCCCCATCAAGTCCGACCTGCCCTTCGACGCGGTGCGCCTGAACATCTTCCCCGACGGCGGCGTGGCGCGCCTGCGCGTGTACGGCGCGGTGGTGCCCGACTGGGCGAAGAAGCCCAAGAAGGCGCTGTTGGACCTCGTCGCGGTCGAGAACGGCGGCCTGCCCCTGCTCTCCAGCGACCAGTACTACTCCCACCCGCAGAACCTCATCATGCCCGGCCGCGCCAAGAACATGGGCGACGGTTGGGAGACCAAGCGCCGCCGCGGCCCCGGCCACGACTGGGTCATCCTCAAGCTCGGCGCGGCGGGGACCCTCAAGAAGATCGAGGTCGACACCAACTGGTTCAAGGGCAACTACCCGGACTCCTGCATGATCGAGGGCGTGCACATGCCCGGCGCCGCGCCCGACCGCCTCGCCGACGAGTTCACGCCCTGGGTGACCGTCATGCCCCAGACCAAGCTCAAGGCCCACACGCGCCATCTCTTCGAGAAGGAACTGGTGCCGCACGGCCCGATGACCCACGTCCGGCTCAACATCTACCCGGACGGCGGCGTGTCGCGCCTGCGCCTGTGGGGCGTGCGCGCGTGACGCTGGCCGAGCTGAACGCCCTCCCGGAGGAGCGCGCCGTCGAGGAGCTGACCCGCTGCTGCGGCTGCGCCCGCTGGGCGCGGACGGTCGCCGCGGGGCGGCCGTTCGCCTCGAAGGAGGCCGTGCTGGCCCTCGCCGACCGCGAGTGGTCGCGCACCAGCCCGCAGGAGTGGCTGGAGGCGTTCACTCACCATCCGCGCATCGGCGGCAAGGACGCCTTGCGCGCCAAGTTCGCCGCGACCAAGACCTGGTCGCAGGGCGAGCAGGCCGCGGCGGCCGTCGCCGACGAGGCGACGCTCGACGCGCTGGCCAAGGGCAACGCCGACTACGAGGCGCGCTTCGGCTTCATCTTCATCGTCTGCGCCACGGGCAAGAGCGCGGCGGAGATGCTCACGCTCTTGAAGACCCGTCTTCCCAACACCCGCGAGCAGGAACTGGCCGTCGCCGCCGGCGAGCAGGCCAAGATCACGCGCATCCGACTGGAGAAACTACTCTCATGAGCCACCTGACCACCCACGTCCTCGACACCGCGCTGGGCCGCCCCGCCGCGGGCGTGCCGCTCCTGCTGGCCAAGTCCTCGGGCGGGGGCTGGAAGCGCGCCGGCCACGGCGTCACCGACGCCGACGGCCGCTGCAAGAGCCTGCTGGCGGGACCGCTGAAGAAGGGCACCTACCAGCTCACCTTCGGGACCGCGGCCTACTTCAAGAAGACCAAGCAGACCGGCTTCTACCCGTCGGTCTCCATCGTCTTCACGGTGCGCGACGCCCGGCACCACCACGTGCCCCTGCTGCTCAGCCCCTGGGGCTACTCCACCTACCGCGGAAGCTAGCGCGCGAGCTTCTTGCGGCCTTCCAGGATCTTGAGGAAGGAGCGCGAGGCGTACTCCTCGGGCGTGAGTCCGGTCGCGGCGGCTTCGGCGGCGGTGATGGCGCCGCAGGAGCGGGCGCGCAGGAAGTAGTTGAGCAGGCCCTGGCCCGTGGCCGCGTCGTCGAAGACGTCGCCGACCAAGGTCGCCTGCGCGGCCTTGTCGATGAAGTTCTTCAGGCGCGCGGTGGCCTGGGGCAGGCCCTCGATGAAGAAGGAGTAGACGGCGGCGTAGCGGGAGGGGAGCTGCGCGGGGTGCAGGTCCCAGCCCTGATAGATGCCGGTCTCGAGGGAGTGGCGCGCGTCGTCGAAGTGGAGCTTCCAGGCGCGGCGCACGGCCTCGACGTTCTCGCGGTCCTGCTGGGTGGTGAGCTGGGCGCCGGGCACGGCGCGGTGCGGGCCGACGGGCATGATGTTGGTGGCGCCGTCGGAGAGCATGACGCCGGTCCCGGCCAAGGTCACCTGCATGAAGTTCTTGGCGAAGTCGCAGGCCGGGTGGCTCATCTTCTGGTGCGCGGCGGTGATGGAACAGGACGCGGTGTAGTCGTAGGTGCCCAGGTGGGCGGCCACGCAGCGGCCTTCGAGCGCCTCGACGATGGCGCGCATGGGGGCGACGCCGTCGTAGCCGATGATGTGCTGGGTGGTCTCCACCATGATCTCGACCTTCAGGCTGCCGGGCGCGAGCTTCTTCTTGCGCTCGAACGCGGTCAGCAGCTTGGCCAGCGCGGCGGCCTGGCCGGGATGGACGATCTTGGGCAAGGTGATGAAGAAGCCCTCGGGGAGCTTGCCCTTGGTCAGGCGCACAAGCGTGGTCAGGAAGATGTCCATCGTGCGCGCCGAGCGCGCGGCCAGCTCGTTGGAGTAGGTCTTCACGCGGATGCCGATGAAGGGAGGCAAGGTCCCCTCGGCCATGCCCTTGGCGACCTCGGTCGCGGCGGCCACCGCGTGGCCGTCC
>CAZTZW010000383.1:0-3320 GCA_964618085.1 uncultured Elusimicrobia bacterium | reverse complement strand
CGGGCGGCGGCGGCGCGCGCGGCGTCGAGCTCGCGGCGCTCGCGCTCGGCGAGCAGGCGCCGGGAGAGGCCGACCTCGACGGCGGTCCGGCGCTGCGCCTCCCCCGGCAGGGACGCCTCGATGAGGCGCGTCTGCGCCTCGCCCGGATCCGCGCCGCTCGGCGCGCCGACCGCCTGCCAGGCCCCGTCGAGCATCACGCGCGCGGTCAGCACTTCGGGGCGCTCGGCGCGCAGCTGGGTCAGATAGGACAGCAGCATCAGCGGGTCCTTGGCGAGCAGGGACTCCGACGCGGTCTTGCGCACGCCGTCGAGCAGCAGCTGCTCTTTCTCGGCCTCGGCTCGGGCCAGCGCCCGCCTCTGAAGGGAGAGGAAGCCCAAGGTCGCGGCGCCGACCGAGCCCGCGATGGTCAAGGTCAGGATGAGCGACAGCTTGACCCGGATGGTCACGGCGCGGCCGGGACGCCGGGCTGCAGGCGCAGGCGCTCGAGCGCCTTGCGCGCCTCTTCGTTGCCGGGGTCGAGCTCCAGCGCGCGCATGAACGACGCCGTGGCCTGGAGGTAGGAGCCCTCGGCGTAGAAGCGGACGCCCTCTTTGTAGTGGCGCGCGGACTCCTCGGGGGAGACGCGCGGGGGCGGCGCCGCCTTGACCGGCCTGCGCGGGCGGGGGGCGGGGGCGGCGGCCGGCTCGTCGGGCAGGCCGAGGTTGCGCCGCGCCAAAGCGATGGAGGACTCCAGGCGGCGGCGGCGGGCGGCGTCCTTCTCCAGAGTAAGGGCCTTCCTCCAAAATGTCAGCGCCTCGCCGGAGCGGCCGAGCACGTAGTACACCGAGCCGAGCCGGTCGTAGGTCGCGACGTCGCTCTTCTGCAGCTCGAGGGTCCGTTTGACCAAGGCCAGTCCCCGGTCGTAGTCGCCCTTGCGGTAGGCGGCCTCGATCTCGCGGAGGTAGTCGCCCATGGTCACGGGCTCGGGGCGCGGGGCGGGCGCGGCGGGAGGCGCGGGAGGGGGAGCGCCGGTTTGGGGAGCGGCGCAGCCCGCCAGCGCCAGGAGAAGGACGACCGAGGGGGTGAGACCTAGGTCACGTAACACGTGTAGGGACTGTAACAAATTCGTCAAACCTGAATGGTATCTACGTACCTATGAGGAAGCGGAACCCCATCTCCGGAGCGCGCGACTGAGACTTCGCGACGTTCCGAAGCCCGCCCGGTCCACGGCACGCCTGAGCGCGTGCCTTCTCGCTTTCCTGGCGGCCCGTCCTTTCCCGGCCGCGGCGCTCGGTTCCGGCGCCGGCACGACGGCGGCGTCCTTCCTGGAGCTCGGTTTCGGCGCCCGTCCCGTCGCGATGGCCGACGCTTTCTCGGCGGTGGCCGACGACGCCGCGGCCGCGCACTACAACCCGGCGGGCCTGGCCTATCCGTCCTGGCGCGGCGACGCGCGGCATGAGCTCTTGCTTTCGCAGGCCATGCTCGTGCAGGATGTCCGGATGACCCAGGTCGCCTACGCCCGGCGCCCCTTCGCCGTCCACCTGACGCGCCTGAGCTTGGGCGGCATCGAGCAGCGCACCTCCGAGACCGCCGAGCCCGAGGCCACGTTCGGCGCCTCCGACATGGCGCTCGGCTTCAGCGGCGCCTGGCTCGTGGGCGGCGTGGGCCTCGGCGCGACGGCCAAGTTCGTCCAGGAGACCATCGGCAATCGTTCGGCCTCGGCGTACGCGGTCGACCTCGGGGCGCTCAAGCGCTTCGAGGTGCGACCCGTCTCGGTGGGCGCCTCGCTGGCCAACGTCGGCACCAAGATCAAGTTCATCGACCAGGCCAACGCGCTCCCCGCGGTCCTGCGCCTGGGCGCCGCGTACGGGATGACCAAGTCCTTCCCGCACGCGCTCGCCGTCCAGCTCGACGTGCCCGCCGAGTCGGGCCCCGTCCTGCGCCTGGGCGCCGAGTACAACGGCTTCGGTCCCATGGCCCTCCGCTTCGGCTACCGCACGCGCTCCTCGGCCGAGCGCGCGGCTTCCGTCGGCAGCGCGCTCGGCAGCACCGCGTCCGGCCTCACTCATTTCTACGGCATGACCATCGGCACCGGGCTGCGCACGCCTTTCGGCAACTTCGACTACGCGCTGGCTCCCTACGGCGAACTGGGCACCGCTCATCGCCTGGCCTACAGCCATCGCTTCGGAGGCGTCAAGTGAGGCGCCTCCTGCTCGCCGCCTTCGCCGCGCTCGCGCTGCTGGCGCCGTCGGCCGCCTCGGCGGCGCTGACCTGCCCCATCCCCGGCGCCAGCATCCTGGGCGTGCGCCAATCCGGCGGGCTCAACTGCACGACCGTCCAGGGCTGCGTCAACCAGATCCCGCGGAACATGGCGGGGAACTGGTGCGTCGTCTTCGATGATAAAGCCAGCTACTTCGAGCGGGTCGAGGTCGCCGGCATCAACAACAACGGCTTCCGCATCTACATCGGCACGGTCACGGCCGGCACGGTCCGTCCGACCCTGTTCGGCGTGCTGAGCTCCACCGTCGGCGTGTTCCACGTCGGAGTTCCCTCGGTCACTGTGGAGGGCATGAACTTCTGGCCGTTCGACGACCCTTACGGCGTCCACGTCACCTCCGCCTACGTGACCATCTCGAGCGTCGGAGTCTCCGACTCCGCGTCCGGCACTCTCAGCATCGCCGGCATCAAGCTCTCCTCCTCGTACGCCACGGTCGCCCACAGCTCCGTCACGGTAGCCCATACGGCGGATACGAGCGCCATCGAGATCTCCGCGCCCGGCGTGAACAACCAGATCCGCCAGACCACGGCCACCGTCAAGATCGCCGGCAACGGCAATGCCTTGCTCCTGGTGGATACTTCCAGCAACTCCGTGACGGACTCGTATCTCTACGCCGAGGAGGACGCGCTGTGGATGATCCGTTCGCATCTCAACAGCGTCAGTTTGAGCACGGCGTTCGCGGGGCCCTCCGATGAGGGCCTGGCCATGGTGCTCTACAGCGCCTCGTCGAACACGCTGACGGGGAGCCGGCTCCACAGCCCCGACAACGACGCCCTGTGGATCATCGCGGGCTCCACCGCCAACGTGGTGAGCCTCAGCACGCTGACGACCTCCGTGGCGGGAGGCGCGGCCGTGTTCGTGACGGACGCCAAGTCCAATCTCATCACCACGAGCTTCCTCGATAGCGAGCTCGGTCTCGCCGTCTGGCTCGACGCGGGCGCCGCCCGCAATACCGTCAGCTTCAGCCACCTGTTCAGCAACGGCGCGAGCTATGCGGCGCTGAGGTTCGACACGGCCGCCGCCAGCAACACGGTGACGGACAGCTTCATCGAGAGCCCCTCCG
>CAZTZW010000382.1:0-3335 GCA_964618085.1 uncultured Elusimicrobia bacterium | reverse complement strand
CTCGGGCAGGAGGAACAGCGCCTGGCCGCCGTCTGAGATAGCGCGTCGTATCAGCCGCAGGTACACCTCGGTCTTGCCCGAGGCCGGCACGCCGTAGAGGAGGACGGTGGCGGCCTTCCGCGCGTCGAGCAGAGACGTCAGACGCGAGACGGCTCCGGCCTGGCCCGGCGTGAGCTCGAAGGAGGCTCCGGCGGGGCGCGGCGGATGGGCGGCGAAGACGGCCGGCTCGTCGAGGGACTTGAGGGCGGCGGGCGACATGGACTTGACGCACTCGCCGATGGGCGCGCCGAAGCGGCGCGCCATGAAGCGCGCGCAGTCGAGCATCTCGGACGTCAGAGCGGGACGCGGGTCGAGCAGGGCCTCGATGGGTTTGAGCGGGCGCTCGGGCTCGCCGTCGAAGGTCCGCAGGATTACCCCGACCTGGCGCCGGGGGCCGAAGGATACGCGCACGCGCGAGCCCGCCTCCGCGGGCATGCCGTCGGGGACGAGGTAATAGAAGCCCTTGGAGAGGGGGACGGGTACGGCGACCTCGGCGATGCGCGTGACGGCCTCCGGCTACTTGATGGCGGTGAAGACGAAGTGCGGCGGGATGTTGCGCACCTCGAACTGCGTGTCCACGTCCGAGAAGTAATCCTTGAGCAGAGGGATGAGGTGGGTCGTCACCTGGTAGGGGACGAAGCGCCCGCCCGGCCGCAGTATCTCGGTCGTCTTGAGGAGCAGCTCGTGGCGTCCGCGGTTGGAGAAGTACGAGAAGGGCACGCCCGACGTCACGGCGTCCACGGGGCCGGTCATGCCGACCCGCGCCAGGATCTTGTCGATCTCGCGCACGTCGCCGTGGACCGGGATGAGGCGGTCGTCCTTGACCGTCGCGATGAGCTCCTCGTAGAGCTTCTGGTTGAACTCGATGGCGACGAGCTTGGCGTCGGGGCGCATCTTCTTGAGGATCTGGCGCGTGATGACGCCCTGGGCGGCTCCGTACTCGACGATGAGCTTGGCGTCGGCGAGGTCCATGGCCTTCACGACGCGCTCGACGATGAACTTGCTCGACGGCGTCACCGCGGCGACCGCGGGATCGTCGAGGAAGACGCGGAAGTAGCCCATGAAGTCGCCATCGTCGTCGTCCTTGGCCTTCCCCTTGTTCCGCTTGGCCTCGTCGATGAGCTCCTCGAGCTTGGCGCGTCCCTTCTTGATGCGCTCGGAGATGAGGTCTCCGAGCTCGTCCAGGACGTCGCGGTCGCCTTCGGGGCGGGGGTCGGGCTTGCTCATCGGGACAGCTCCTCCTTGAGGCTCTTCATGTCGGTCCAGACGTCGCGCTTGAGGTCCGGGTTGCGCAGCAGCGCCGCCGGGTGGAAGGTCGGCAGCAGCTTGATGGGCGGCAGGCCCTGGCCGGGGTCGTAGGTCCGCCACTTGCCGCGAACCTTGGTGATGGGGGTGTCGTCGAAGAGGAGCGCGCGCGCGGGCACGGCGCCCAACGTGACGATGACCTTGGGCTTGATGGCCCGGATCTGCGCCTCGAGCCAGCCGCGGCAGGCGGCCATCTCCTCGGGAGTGGGGGGGCGGTCGTTGCCGTGGGACTCGGGATCCTTGGGGTTCTTCATCGGGTGGCACTTCACGATGTTGGCGATGTACACCGTCTTGCGCGAGAGCCCGATGGACTCCATGATCTTGTCGAGGAGCTGGCCGGAGCGGCCGACGAAGGGCTCTCCCTGGTGGTCCTCCTGGAAGCCCGGTCCCTCGCCGACGAACATGACCTCGGCGGTCGCGCTGCCCACGCCCGGCACCGCGCGGATGCGGTACCTGCCCAGGTCGCAGGAGCGGCACGCTTCGATCTTCTCGGCGAGTTCGGCCAAGGTTCCCGCGCGCTCGAGCGAGGCGGACTTCGGGGCGGCGGGCTTCGCGGACGCGGCCTTCGCGGCGGGCTTCTCAGCGACGTCGGGAGGGACAGTCCCCTTTCTGGGCGACGAGGCGGGCGCTGCGGGGACAGTCCCCAGCCAATCGGAGCCGTCAGACAGCGCGACGCGGCGCTTCAGGGAACGGGTCAAGTCGGTCAGCTCACGCAGTTCGGCGCTCAAGGAGTCGGCTCACCTCGTCGAGGATCGCGCGAGCGACGCGGGCCTTGGGCGCCGTCGAGAGCCGCCTGAGTCCGTCGCGCCGCACGAGCGTCGCGCGGATGCTGCCTGAGGCCAGGGTGGCCGGACCGTTGGCGACGACGAGGTCCAGGCCCTTGCGCACGAGCTTCCGCCGCGCGTACGCCGCGGCGCGATGCGTCTCGAGCGCGAAACCGACGAAGACTTGTCCCGGGACCCGCCGTGCCGCGGCGTCTTTGATGATATCGGGATTGGGCACCAAAGTCAAACTCGCGGGGCCCGCCCCGCGCTTGAGTTTTCTCGACGAGAAGCGGGCCGGGCGCCAATCGGCCACCGCCGCCGCCCCGATGACGACGTCTTGCCGCGCCGCGAGGCGCAAAGTCTCGCGATGCATCTGCAAGGCCGTGATCACGGGGATGACCCGGACTCCCTTCGGAGCCGGCAAGGCCACCGGCCCGCATACCACCGTGACCTTCGCGCCCAGGCTCTTCGCCGCCGCCGCGAGCGCGAAGCCCATCGCGCCGGACGAGGCGTTGCTCAGGTAACGGACCGGGTCGAGAGGCTCGCGCGTGGGGCCGGACGTGATGAGGACGCGGCGGCCGCGGAGAGTCACTTCAGCGCGTGACGGACGATCTCGTCGACGTCGAGGAGGCGCCCCCAGCCGACCTTGCCGCTGGCCAACTCGCCCTTCTCCGGCCCCCAGACGCGGTAGCCGAACTCCTTGAGGCGAGCGACGTTGGCGCGCGTCGCGGGGTGCTCCCACATCTCGGCGTCCATCGCCGGGCACACGGCCACGGCGGAGCGCGTCGAGAGCACGAGGGAGTCGAGCAGGCCCTCGGCCCGCCCCTGCGCCAAACGCGCGATGAAGTCGGCGGTCGCCGGCGCGACGAGCACCAGGTCCGCCCAGCCCGCCAGCGAGAGGTGCGCCATCTCCCACAGCGACGGATCGTGCAGGGTCTGCGCGACGGGGTGCCTCGAGACGGTGGCCAGCGCCAACGGCGCGACGAAGTGCGCCGCGTTGGGCGTGAGCACGCAGCGGACTTCCGCGCCTTTCTTCACGAGGCCACGGACGAGCTCCGGGGCCTTGTAGGCGGCGATGCTGCCCGTCACGCCGAGGACGATCCGGCGCGGCTTCGCCATGGGTCCTAGTCCTTCTTGGACTCGGCTTCGGCGGGCTCGGCCTTGGAGGCGGCCTTCTTCAGGTCCTTCCAGTCCACCTTGCCGGTGAGGACCTCGCGCAGGGCGATG
>CAZTZW010000381.1:0-3336 GCA_964618085.1 uncultured Elusimicrobia bacterium | reverse complement strand
GAAGACCATCCGCCAGTTCGGCGGCCTCTCCGGCTTCATCAAGCGCACCGACAGCGAGAACGACACCTTCGGCGCCGGGCACTCCTCCACCGACATCTCCGCCGCGCTCGGCATGGACGTCGCCCGCGACCTCAAGGGCGAGAAGAACAAGGTCGTCGCCATCGTCTCCGACGGCTGTATGACCGGCGGCGAGGCCTACGAGGGCCTGCAGAACGCCGGCCAGGTCCAGTCCGACATCATCGTCGTCTTGAACGACAACCAGATGTTCATCTCCAACCGCGTCGGCGCGCTGGGGACCTTCCTCTCGAAGCTGCTCACGCTGGGCGCCGTGCGCCACGCCGAGCACGACATCAAGGCCTTCCTCGCCCGCTTCCAGTTCTGGGGCACCTCCATCCTGCGCTTCGCCAAGCGCGTGAAGGTCCTGCTCTTCCCGGGCATGCTCTTCGAGGAGATGGGCTTCACCTACTTCGGCCCCGTCGACGGCCACGACGTCGTCCAACTCGCCCGCGTCTTCCAGCACGTGCGCACCCTCAAGGGCCCCATCCTGGTCCACTGCGTGACCAAGAAGGGCAAGGGCTGGGCGCCCGCCGAGGCCGACCAGTACACCTGGCACGGCCCGGGCAAGTTCGACCCCGCGACCGCCACCATGATCAAGCCCGTGGTGACCAAGCCGGCGCCGCCGACCTACACCTCGGCCTTCTCCAAGGCCATCGTGAAGGAGGCCGACGCCGATCCCCGCATCGTCGGCATCACCGCCGCCATGCCCGAGGGCACCGGCATGGACGCCTTCCGCGACCGCTTCCCCCGCCGCTACTTCGACGTGGGCCTGGCCGAGGAGCACGCGGTGACCTTCGCCGCCGGCCTCGCCGCCGAGGGCTACAAGCCCGTCGTCGCCATCTACTCCACCTTCCTGCAGCGCGGCTACGACCAGATCGAGCACGACATCTGCCTGCAGAAGCTGCCGGTGGTGTTCTGCCTCGACCGCGGCGGCCTCGTCGGCGAGGACGGCCCGACCCACCACGGCGTGTTCGACTACTCCTTCCTGCGCATGATCCCGGGCATGACCGTCGCCGCGCCCGCGGACGAGAACGAACTGCAGCACATGCTGCGCACGGCCCTGCGCTTCGACGGTCCGATGTCCATCCGCTACCCGCGCGGCGCCGGCGTCGGCGTCGCGATGGACCCCGAGCCCAAGGAGCTCCCCATCGGCAAGGGCGTGCGCCTCAAGGACGGGACCGACGTCACCATCCTGGCCATCGGCAACCGAGTGCACCCGGCCCTCGAGGCCGCGACCATGCTCGAGGACCGCGGCATCTCCTGCGGCGTGGTCAACATGCGCTTCGTCAAGCCGATGGACGTCGAGCTCCTCAAGGAGTGCGCGACCAAGACCCCGCGCCTCGTCACCGTCGAGGACAACGTCATCCAGGGCGGCTTCGGCTCCGCGGTGCTCGAGGCCCTCACGCCCGGCCGCGCCGAGGTGCTGCGCCTGGGCATCCCGGACGCGTTCGTCGAGCACGGCGCCCCCCACCTGCTGTACGATTCGATCGGCCTGTCCGCCCCGAAGATCGCCGAACGCATCGCCGCCTGGCTGCCGCAGAAGGCCAAGGCCCACGCCTAGGATGACCATGACCACCCAGACCCCCTCCAAGATCCGCATCGAGAAGATGGTGCTCGCGAAGGTCCGCGGCTTCTGCGCGGGCGTCGTGCGCGCCATCGACGTCGTCGAGAAGACCCTCGAGCTGTGCGGCAAGCCCGTCTACGTCCGCCACGAGATCATCCACAACCGCTACGTCGTCGACGAGCTGCGCACCAAGGGCGCGGTGTTCATCGAGGACCTGAAGGAGGCCCCGGAGGGCTCCTGGCTCATCTTCTCGGCCCACGGCGTCGGCCCCGAGGTCGTCGCAGAGGCCAAGTCCCGCAAGTTCAAGATCATCGACGCGACGTGCCCGCTGGTGACCAAGGTCCACCTCGAAGCCATCGCGCTCGCGCGCCGCGGCTACACCATCATGCTCATCGGCCACCGCGACCACGTCGAGACCATCGGCACGCTCGGCGAGGCGCCGGACTCGATGATCGTCGTGGGCGACGTGAAGGAGGCCGAGACGGTGTCGGTCGCCAATCCCGACAAGATCGCCTACCTGACGCAGACCACGCTCTCGCTCGACGACACGCGCGAGATCGTGTCGGTCCTCAAGCGCCGCTTCCCCAACCTGGTCGCCCCCAAGAAGGACGACATCTGCTACGCGACCCAGAACCGCCAGAACGCCGTGAAGGCGCTGGTCCCCCAGGTGGACCTGCTCCTGGTCCTGGGCGCGCCCAACAGCTCCAACTCCAACCGCCTCTGCGAGGTCGCCCGCGCCAAGGGCATCCGCTCCCATCTCATCGAGCGCGCGGCCGACATCAAGGACGAATGGATGGACGGCGTGAAGACCCTGGGCCTGACCTCCGGCGCCTCCGCGCCCGAGATCCTCATCCAGGAAGTGCTGACCTTCTGCCGCGAGCGCTACGGCGTCAAATCCGTCGAGGAGATGGAGACCGTCGAGGAGACGGAGCATTTCTCCCTTCCCTACGAGCTCGTCTCGATGATGCAGAACAAGAAAGGAGCCTGATGCGCGCCGGACAGTGGCTCCAGCCGCGGCACGGCTCGGAGGAGGCCTTCAAGAAGGACTTCCCGACCTGGGAGCCGAGCAGCACGCTCGACGTCGCGTGCCCGGGCTGCGGCAAGACCGTGAAGCTTTCGCATAAGTCCCCCGCCGGCAAGAACGGCGGCTGGTGCAAGACGTGCAACCGAGGTATCACCGTATGACCGAGACCCTGACCGAAGATTTCGTCATCGAGAAGCCGCAGGTCGACGCCGACCCGACGGAGACCCCGAAGGAAGAGGTCGACCTCAAGCGCATGCGCAAGCCGGCGCCGCCCAAGAAGGGCCTCTGCCGCCGCTGCGGCGAGGACAAGCCCATCAACCGCCTCATGCTCTGCTACCCGTGCTGGGTCAAGAGCGAGCTCGAGAAGGACGGCTGGCGCGAGGGCATGCCCCACCCCGACTCCTGCGGCTGCACCGGCGTCGGCGGCCACGAGACGCGCCGCTCCGAAGGCAACTAGACGGACGTGCCGAGGGCCCTCTCGTGGCTCTTGGCGGGCCTGGCCGCTTACGCGGCGCTCGCGCCGCTGGGGGGCCCGCGCGCCGATGACCGCGGCCCCGCGCACTACCGCGCCCTCGGCGACGCGCTGCTGAAGGCCGCCCCCGCGCCCGCGGGACAAAGCGTCTCCTACCGCATGCCGCTGGCGACGACGAGCGCGGCGCTGGCCCGGCGACTGCCGCCGGGAGATTGGGAC
>CAZTZW010000380.1:2407-3337 GCA_964618085.1 uncultured Elusimicrobia bacterium | reverse complement strand
CGCCGCGGCGGCGGAGGCGCGTGCCCTGCTCATCACGACCTTGTCGGCGCCCATGCCCGACGCGCCCGCGGCCGCGGACGGCGCGTCGGCCGCGGCGTCCGAGAGGGATTTCCTCGCCCGTGCCCAGCTCGGCGGCGCTCCCGCCGACGCCCCCGTCTCCGCCGCCATCGACGCTCCCGTCTCCTCGCCCTTCGCCTCGGCGCGCGCGTTCTTCTCCGGTCTCACGCCGTCCGGCAAGGCCCGCAAGCGAGAGGCGAGCCGCGCGGCTCTGCGCGCGCAGGCGGAAGCGGCGCGCTCGCTCGGCGCGGACGCCGTGCTCGCCGCCTACGAGGACGGGTCGCTGGCGTCTTCCGCGCCCGAGCTCGAGGCCGCTCTCTCTGAAGCCGGCGAATCCGCCATGCGCGCCGTGCTGGAGCGGGTCACGTTCCGCGCGACGTTCCTCTACGGAGGCCTCTTCGGCACCCATATCTACGAGTCCGACGAACTGCCCGGGCTCCTCCTCAAGGTCTACAAGCGCCCGCTCGACCTGCTCCGCGTGAGGAGCAGCGCCGCGCGCGGCTACGAGCTGGCCAAGGCGCGGCTCGGCGGATTGTTCTCCGAGACCGCCATCGTGCCGCGCGTCGACGTCGACGTCGAGGGACGGCGGCGCCGCTACGGACGCGTGCTGGTCCAGCAGCGGGCCAAGACCAAGGACGTTGCGGACTGGGGACGGCGGGCGCAGGCGACCGTGGACGCCATGGAGCGGCGCGGCGTGCGCGACGCCGACACGGGGCCGCGCACGGGCGGCTACGAGTACCATCTCGCGCGCAACCTCGGCGAGGCGCCCGACGGCAGCCTCGTCCACTTCGACGCGGACTGGTTCAAGACCATCAAGGGCGCGACCGAGCCCGGCCGCCGGGTCCCCGACCCGGAGCCCCTGCGCGAGGCGGC
>CAZTZW010000380.1:0-2397 GCA_964618085.1 uncultured Elusimicrobia bacterium | reverse complement strand
TGTGGCGATGAATCCCCCGAGCGCCCCCGTCGTCTTCGAGGACGAGCGCCTGGTCGCGGTGAACAAGCCCGCGGGCCAGCCCGCCATACCGGGCCGCGGCGACATCGGCGAGGCTCTCAACAAGGAGCTCGAGCGCCGCCTCGGCGTCCGGCTCTGGGTCGTGCACCGTCTGGACCGCGAGGCCAGCGGCCTCATGGTCTTCGCCAAGGACGCGGAGACGCATAAGGCGTTGTGCGCCGACTTCGAGTCGCGCCGCGCCGACAAGACGTATCTCGCGGCGGTGACGGGCGTCGTGGCGGGGGAGGGGAGGGCGGACGCGCCGCTCAAGGAGTTCGGCTCCGGCCGCACCGCGCCCGCGCCGGACGGGAGGCCCAGCCTCACGCGCTGGAAGGTGTCGCGGCCGCTTCGTGGAGCGACCTTGCTCAAGGTGACGCCGCTCACGGGCCGACGGCATCAGATCCGCGCGCACCTGTGCGCGTCGGGACATCCGCTGCTGGGCGACCCCTTGTACGGCCCGCCGCCGAGGCCGGTGGGCGGGGCGGCTCGCCTGATGCTGCACGCCCTGACCTTGTCCCTTCCCACGGGTCCCGGCTACGAGCTCAAGGCCGAACCCGGCCGCGACTTCGACGCCGTGCTCGCCGGTCTCAAGCTCGGCTAAAGGGGACTGAGAAAGGGGACAGGTACCTGACTCGTCCTGTCTCTTACGCGCGAGGGGAGGGAAAGTTCGCGCTCAGCGCAGCAGCAGCCAGGTGGCCAGCGAGAAGTAAAGCGCGTTGCTGAGGATGTCGGTCGTCGTGGTGATCATCGGGCCCGTCGCGGTCGCGGGGTCCACGCCCAGGCGGCGCAGCACGAAGGGCTCCAGCGAGGCCATCACCGAGGCGAAGGTCATGGAGAAGCACATGGACAGCCCCACGACCACGCCGAACCATAGGCCGTAGCGGTCCGAGTAGAAGAAATCGGCGAGGCCTCCGACGGCCAGCCCGTAGCACGCGCCGAGCAGGAAGCCGATGGCGATCTCGTGCAGGACGGCGGCGCGCTCCTCGTTCTGGCCGATGTCGCCGGTGGCCAGGCCGCGGACCATGATGGTCGCCGTCTGCGCGCCGACGTTGCCGCCCATGCCGGCGATGAGGGGGGAGAAGGCCGCCAGCGCGATGATCTGAGAGAGCGTCGCCTCGAAGTGCTGGACGACGGCCGAGACCAGCATGCCGCCGAAGGCCGTGATGACGAGCCAGGGCAGGCGCAGGCCGGCGGACTTGAGCACGGAGCGGCCGGTCCCGCGCGTGAAGCCGGCCATCTTCGCGAAGTCCTCCTCGGTCTCCTCGCTGGCGACCTCGAAGATGTCCTTGTAGACGACGACGCCGAGGACCTTGCCGTCGGGGTCGACGACCGGCGCGCTCTTGAGCTTGTAGCGCGTGAAGAGCTTGACCGCCTCCTCCTGGTCGTCCTCCGGTGAGAGCACGGGCGGAGCCGCGTCCATCAGCTCGCGCACCGGCATGTCGTTGGGCGCGACGACGAGCGACTTCAGGCCCACGACGCCGCGCAGGCGCTCGTGCGCGTCGGCCACGATGAGAGTGTCGAGGTGGGTCTCCTCGATGCGGCGCAGGCGCGTGCTGTACTGGATGCGCTCGAGGGCGTGCTTGGTCGTCCACTTCTCGTCGAGCGTCACGAAGCGCCCGCGCATCAGCGCGCCGACGGACTTGGCGGGATACTGCAGGTACTGCTGGAGGTGCTCGGAGCCGCCCTTCTTCATGATGGAGGAGAGCTGCCGCACCATGGGCGCGGGCAGCTCGCGGAGCATGCGGCTGGTCTCGGTGGGGTCGAGGTCGGAGAGCAGCTCCTGCGCGTCCTTGCGCTGGAGGCCGTTGAGCAGCTCGGCCTGCTGGGGGGGGTCGAGCTCCTCGAAGAGCTGCATCGCGCGCTGCCGCGTGCTGAGGCGGAAGATGGCGACGCGCTCGTCGGGCGTGAAGTGCTCCCAGCCGTCGGCCAGGTCGATGGGGCTGAGCTCCTTGAGGCACGTGCGGCCGGACACGAAATCGCGGGAGCCGAGCAGCTCCTTCAGGTCCGCGAGATAGATCTGCAGCGTCTTCACGCCGCCATCATACCAAACGACCGGCGGGGCGAGGCAACGGCGGAAGAGGCATCAACGGCGACGGATCACCACGATGACACGATGACACGATGTCACGATGAACGGAGTGGCTATCCGTTCATCGTGACATCGTGGTGATCCGTCCAGTCAGCTCGTATGATTTATTCTGTTAGATTACCTATTGACAGATATGAGAAAAGCTGTTACATATTGTGAATGGACGGCCAGACGGAACCACGGAGGATCATGCCGATGATCGCCAAGGACCTGATGCCCTGGATGTTCGTGAAGCGCACCGCGACCTGGAC
>CAZTZW010000379.1:0-3345 GCA_964618085.1 uncultured Elusimicrobia bacterium | reverse complement strand
GCTCGACGGCCTGTACGACCTGGCCATCGGCGGCACGGCCGTCGGCACCGGCCTCAATACCCACCCCGAGTTCGACGTGAAGGCCTGCAAGGCCATCTCCAAGCTCACGGGTCTTCCTTTCAAGCCCGCGCCCAACAAGTTCGAGGCGCTGGCCGGCCACGACGCGCTGGTCTTCGCGCACGGCGCCCTGAAGACCCTCGCCTGCTCGATGAACAAGATCGCCAACGACGTGCGCTGGCTCGCATCCGGCCCGAGGGCCGGACTTGGAGAGCTGCGCATCCCCGAGAACGAGCCCGGCTCCTCCATCATGCCCGGCAAGGTCAACCCCACGCAGAGCGAGGCGGTGACCATGATCTGCGCCCAGGTCCTGGGCAACGACGCCGCCATCAACGTCGGCGGCGCCTCGGGCAACTTCGAGCTCAACGTCTTCAAGCCGCTCATCATCCACAACTTCATCTCCTCGGCCAAGCTCCTGGCCGCCGGGGCAGCGGGCTTCACCGAGCACTGCGCCGCCGGCATCGAGGCCGACGAGACGCGCAGCGACGAGCTGATGCGGCGCTCGCTGATGCTCGTCACCGCCTTGAACACCCACATCGGCTACGACGCCGCGGCCAAGATCGCCAAGACCGCGCATGCCGAGGGCCTGACGCTGAAGGAAGCCGCGCTCAAGCTCAAGCTGCTCACCGAGAAGCAGTTCGCCGACTGGATCAAGCCGGAAGAGATGACGCGCCCGGGTCTATAAATGGAAGCCGCCGAACGCGAGATCCTGCGCCGCGCCGCCTCCGTCATCGGGCACGACCTGCGCAACCCGATGGCCGTCATCAACAACTCGGCCTACTTCGTGCGCGCCAAGCTCGGCCAGACCAGCCTCGACCCCAAGGTCGAGAAGCACCTGAAGATCATCGAGGCCGAGATCGCCCGCGCCGACAAGCTGCTGGGCGACATGCTCACCTTCTCGCGCCCCTTCGAGCCCTCCGCCGAGTCCCGCGACTTCGACGGCGTGGTCGGCGAGTCCATCAAGGCCTACGAGCCGCCCGCCGGCTGCAAGGTGGACCTCAAGCTCGGGGCCAAGGGCGTGAAGGCCAAGCTCGACGCCAAGGCCTTCGCCGACTCCCTCAAGCGCCTCCTTGATAACGCCTTCGCCGCGATGGAAGACAAGGGCTCGGCCAAGGTGGCGACCGGGACCGACAAGAACGGCGTCTTCGTCGCCGTGTCCGATTCCGGCAAGGGCGTCGACCCTAAGATCGAGCCCCTGATGTTCGAGGCCTTCATGACCACCAAGCCCAAGGGTCTGGGCCTCGGCCTCTCGCTCGCGCGCAAGTTCCTCGAGGCGCAGGGCGGCTCGGTGGCCTACGAATCGACGCCGAAAGGCTCGACTTTCCGCCTCGTCCTGCCGAAGGCCTGACCGCCTACTGGTAGAACGAGTACTGGTAGAGGGCGTTCCGGTCGAAGCCGGGTTCTCCGGGTAGGACGGGAGAGTCGCTGATCTCCAGGTAAGAGCCGTCCTCGCGGAACAGGACGCTCGTAGGCTTGCTCGTCCCCGTGAAGTTCCAGCGGATCTGGTTGATTCCGTCCCCGAAGGGGGTCCCGATGTAGACGAGACCGGAGTCGGTCATCTTGATCTTGCCCTCGGGCGTTTCCGAGAAGACGAAGGCGATGTCGCCCTGGATGTGGTTGCCCTTCCAGTACGAGCGGTCGTCGTGCTCCGCGCCGTTGCAGCCCTGATTGCATTCGACCTCGCCGTTGAAGCTGATGCCGTTGCAGGTGGAGGTCTTGAACAGGCGGTGGGGCGGCCGGCAGCCGCCTATGAAGCTGAAGCGTTTGGGGGCGTAGATGGCGTTGAGGCGCTTCACCAAGGCCGAGACGCGGCCCTTCGCGGCGGCCTCGCCCGCGGCCTTCTCCGCCGCGAACTCGAGTCCCGCCAGACGCTTCTTGACGTCGACGGCGTCCGAGCCGCTCGGCTCCGCGAGCAGATACAGCTCGAAGCGCTTCTTGGCTTCCACCGGGTTCTCCGCCTTCTCATAGGCGACGCCCGCGTTGTAGTAGTCGGCGGACGACCAGGGCGCCTCGTCGGACGCCTTGTCGTACTCGGCTGCCGCAGCCGCGAAATCGCCCGCGGACTTGGCCGCCTTGAAGGCGTACTCCGCGCGCCCTTCGAAGCGGACGGCTTCGTCCGGGGTCTTCGGGCGCGTCTTCATCGCGCGCGCCGCGGCGATGACTGCCCGGCGGTTGGCGTCGGTCTTGTCGGTCTTGAAGGCGGCGAGCGTCGCGGCGAAAGACGGCTTGGCTGCGGGCTTGGGGGCCGGGGCGGCGACGGCTAAGGCCGCGACGATTAGTAAGATTGGGTTCATTCACGCATCATATATAATCAGCGCATGACCGCCTCTGTGACGTCCCGCGCGATACTGCTCGGCGCGTCGCTCCTCGTCTCGCCCGCTTTCGCCGGCCCGCGCCAGGACTTCGAAGCGGCCGTCGCCGCGGTCCAGAAGTCCCCGGGCGACGCTGGGCTGCGCGAGAAGGTCATCGCGCTGGCCAAGGCCCTCAAGCCGAAGCCCGCCGCCCCGAAGGAGGCCGAGAAGCGGATGATCCGCGGCACCGCCGCCGTGGAGGGCGCCAAGACTCCCGATGATTTCCGCGCCGCCGCCCGCGAGTTCGAGGCCGCGACGACCGCCGCTCCCTGGTGGGGGGACGCCTACTACAACCTCGCCGTCGCGCAGGACAAGGCCGAGGACTACGACGGCGCTCTGCGCAGCCTGAAGCTCGCGGCTCTCGCGTCGCCGGGCAGCCCCGACGCCGAGAAGCTCTCCTACGCCGTCGAGTTCCGCAAGGAGAAGGCGCTCGACAGTCCGGAAGCTCAGGCCGCCCGCCAGGCGGCGAAGGACGCCGCCATCCTTAAGAGCCTGGACGGCGCCGTGTTCGCCGCCGAGACCTTCCCCGGCAAGATGGAGGTCCAGTGGCGCGTGGCGGGGACCCAACTGCGGCGTTGGAACCGCCGTCTGAGCGGCGGGCGAGGCTACTGTCTCTGCGACCAGGACAACCTGTGCTCCGGCCCCCCGGGCGAGGAGGCCCCGTGCGCGTTCGAGGTCACGCTCCAGGGCCGCCGGGCGGAGAACGTCGAGCGCATGAGCAAGTCCGTCTGGGAGATATCCGAGGACGGCCGGACCCTCACCATCAACACGACGTACAACGGGAATCCGATGGCTCCCGAGACGTTCACGAGGCGCTGAAATGACCATGCTCCTGCTGCTGTCTTTCCTCCTGTCGCCGGCCGTCGAGGCGGCGGCCCCGGTGAAGCCCGCCGCGGCCCGCAAGGCCAAGGCGGACCCCGCCGCGATCGGCGCACGG
>CAZTZW010000378.1:0-3354 GCA_964618085.1 uncultured Elusimicrobia bacterium | reverse complement strand
TCGGCGGCGCGCTCCCGGCCCCCGTCAAGCCGATGCCCGCCCCCGTCCCTCCGGCGCCCAAGCCCGCCGCGCCGCCGCCTCCGCCTCCCGCGGCCTAGTCGTTCCAACAGCCGTGACGCGCCGCTGACACCGCCTCCATGGCGGCCGTCCCGCGCGCGTGCCATCCTATGGCATGCGCACCACATGGGACGGGCACATCGAGACGGCGCAGCCCAACGAGCCGAACCTCGAGCAGGCCGCGCGCGAGGCGGTGGGGGAGAGCCTCGTCGGCGTGGTCCTGCGCCAGCTGCGCGCCGAGTTCCTCGTCTCCATCCGGCGGGTGTTCTTCCGACGCAACGACAACTTCGCGGCCGTCCGGGCCTACTGCGCGATGTCGGTGCCCGAGTTCGAGGGCATCAACGCGCGCCAGCGCTGGGCGAACTGGCGCACCATCCCGCGCAGCCTGCTGGGACGCCTGCCGGCCGGGCCGTGCCGGGCGCTGGATCTGTGCTCGGGAGTCGGGCACTCGACCCAGGTCATCGCGTACTGCCTGCCGCGCGGCTCCGAGGTCCTGGGGCTCGAGTTCAACCCGACCTTCGTCGCGGCCGCCTCGCGGCGCGACTACCGCGACGCCTCCGGGCATCGCGTGAAGACGACGTTCCGCGCGCAGTCCGTCCTGGAGTCCTTCCGCGACGTCCGCGGCCACGCGCTGCCCGACGGCGGCCTGGACGTGGTCAACTCCTGCGGCGCCTTGGGCATCCATTTCACGGCGGAGCAGATCGACCGGCTCGCCGGCGAAATCGCCCGCGTCCTGAAGCCCGGCGGGATCGCCGCCGTCGACGCCGGCAAGGCGGGCGTCGGGCGCGAGCAGATGGTCGGCATCTTCGAACGGCGCGGCTTCGTCCTCCTGGACGCCGCCAAGAGCTGCTTCCTCGACCGGTTCACGCACCTCTCCTTCCGCAAGTCCTGACCCGCCTCCGGATAAGGTAGACTCGTCGGAGATGAAAAAAGTCTTCGTCAGCGGCCTCCCCTATGAGACGACGCAGGAACAGCTCGAGGAGCTGATTCGCCCCTACGGCAAGGTCGTCGAGGCCAAGCTCATCATGGACCGCGACACCGGCCGCTCCAAGGGCTTCGGCTTCGTGGAGATGGGATCCGAGGACGAGGCCAAGGCCGTCATCCGCCAGCTCGACGGCTCCTACGTCGGCACGCGCAAGCTCTTCGTCAACGAGGCGCGTCCCTCGGACCAGACCGCCAGCGGCTCGCCGCGCCCGCCGCGCCCCGACGCGTCCTCCCGCCCCGCCCGTCCCGCGGGCCCGGGCGGTCCCGGCGGCGTCGAGCGCCGCTCCGGCACCGACCGCCGCAAGAACCCCGGCTTCGGCTCTCCCGCCTCGATGGGCGAGCGCCGCGAGTTCAAGAAGCCGTGGGCCGAGAAGAAGCCCTGGGACCGCGACGCCAAGCCTTCCTTCGGCGACAAGAAGCCGTGGGACAAGGACGGCAAGCCCGGTTTCGGCGATAAGAAGCCGTGGGAGAAGAAGCCCTGGCAGAAGGACGGCAAGCCGGGCTTCGGCGACAAGAAGCCCTGGGACAAGAAGACCGGCGGCGGCTTCGGCGACAAGAAGCCGTGGCAGAAGGACGGCAAGCCGGGTTTCGGCGATAAGAAGCCGTGGGAGAAGAAGCCCTGGCAGAAGGACGCCAAGCCGGGCTTCGGCGACAAGAAGCCCTGGGACAAGAAGCCCGGCGGCGGCTTCGGCGGCAAGAAGCCCTTCGCGAAGAAGCCTTTCGGCAAGAAGCCGGGCGGCTTCCGCAAGCCTTCACCTTAGAAGCACTCTTCCGTTCTTCCTCGACTTCCGCTGACAACAGTCGGGCTTCCCATTTCTGTGGACAGAGTGGATAAGTCCCGCGACCCCTGGACGACTTCGCGCCGACCACGCATAATAAAGCCATGAGGTCCGTGGCGATCCTTCTTCTTTCCGCGGCGCTGGCCGCCTGTTCTTCCGGCGGGGGCTCCAAGTCCCTGTCGCAGGGCCCGCGCAAGGCCGTGTCCCGCATGGTGGTGGCGAGCGTCAGCGGCCCCGGCGAGTACGGGGGAGAGTCGGCGGCGCGCGCGCTGGCCGAGGCGTTGAGCGCGGGCCGCTTCGAGGCCGTGGCCGCGGCCGACGCGGACACCGTCGTCTCCGGGGCGGAGCTCGGCCTCTCCGGCGCGAGTCCCGCGACCCTGGCCGAGCTGCGGCGCGCCACGGAGGCCCAGGCCGTCGTGTTCGGGACGTTCGCGCCGAAGGGGGACTCGCTGGACCTGACGGTGCTCGACGCGCGCAGCGGCGACGTGCTCGGGCGGGTCCGCGTGAAGTCCGACGGCGCGGCCTTCACCTCGATGCGCGAGGCCGCGCGGGCCGCGGCCGCCGCGCTCGCGCCGCTGGCCAAGGGGCGGCGCGGCAAGGCCACCGCGCCCGAACTCGACGAGCTTCCGCCTCCCTGAATAGATAAAATGTCGGCGGCATGAACGAGCCGTCGCATCCTCCTCCTTTCGGCCGCACCCTCTACCCTCTCGCGCTGCTGCTCTGGCTCGGCACGTTCGGCTGGCGCGCCTGCGGCATCGCGGGAGAGGCGTCCGCGCTCTCGCGCGAGACCGCCGGCCTGGAGGGGGACGCCGCGTCCCTCGACCGCGGGGCGCGCAAGCTCGCCGCCCTGACCACGCAGGCCGCGGAGCAGGCGCGCGACGCCCAGTTCCTGACGGCCCTGCCCAACATCCTGCCCGAGGACAAGGGCTACCTGCGCACGCAGAAGGCCATCGCCGACGAGGCGGGCGTGCTGCGCGCGAAGGTGGGCGCGCGCTTGAAAGGCGTCCTCCACGTCGTCGTGGACGCCAAGGTCAACAAGCTCTACGTGAAGCGGGGCGGCCTCATCCTGTGGTCGGCCGACGTCTCGGTGGGCCGCGGCGGCGCGCTCACGGACAAGCGGACCGGCCGCAAGTGGGAGTTCACGACGCCGCGCGGGGAGTTCCGCGTCATCGGCAAGGCGCTCAACCCGCGCTGGCGCAAGCCCGACTGGGCCTACGTCGAGGCAGGCGAGCCCGTCCCGCCGCCCGGCGACCCCTCGCGCTTCGTCGACGGCGAGCTCGGCGCCTACGTGCTCAACCTCGGCGACGGCTACCTCATCCACGGCACCAAGCGCGAGGAGCTGCTGGGTCGGCCGGCCTCCCACGGCTGCGTGCGCGTGGGCGCCGAGGACCTGGCCAAGCTCTACGCCCAGGTCCCCAACGGCGCGCGGGTGTTCTTCCTCCCGGGGTTCCCGGTGATGGCGTGGCCCATGATGGCCTGGGCGCTGGACACCCACTGCGCCGACTGGTTCCACGCCGAGGCCCGCGAGGAGCGT
>CAZTZW010000377.1:0-3380 GCA_964618085.1 uncultured Elusimicrobia bacterium | reverse complement strand
GTTGGAGCTTGGAAAGGAACTTGCGCACGCCGGGGTTGGCGGCCACGCGCGAGGAGTTGACGCTCACGCGCTCCTCGCGGATCTGGCCGGTGACGGCCACGCCGTCGATCCAGGTCTTGAGGGCGGTGCCGCCCTCCTCCATGGGCTTGAACTCCCAGGTGATCTTCTTGGCGAGGTCCGTCACCAGGTCGTGGTCGTCGAGGTCCGCGCCCAGCTCCAGCGCCTTCCAGGTCAGCGCGCGGTACATCTCGCCCGTGTTGATGAAGGTGTAGCCCAAGGACTTGGCCACGAGGTTGCCCACGGTGGACTTGCCCACGCCGGCGGGGCCGTCCATCGCGATGACCAGGCCCTTGCGTTTCTTCGTCACGCGTGCACCGCCAGGACCGTCTTCACCGCGGCGAGCATCATCTTGTTCTGCGCGGGCGTGCCGATGGAGATGCGCACGTGGTGCGGCAGGCCGTACTCGTCGAGCGGGCGCACGATGACGCCCTGCTTGAGGAGCGCGTGGAACAGGTCGCGGCCCGGCATGGGGGAGCGCGCGAAGACGAAATTGGTCGCGGATTCCCCCACGCCGAAGCCGAGGTCGGCCAGGGCGAGCGCCACGCCGCCGCGCTGGGCCTCGTTGACGGCGACCGCGCGCTTGACGAACGCGGCGTCCTTGAGGGCCTCGGCGCAGGCGAGCTGGGCGGGCAGGCACACGTTGAAGGGCATGCGGATGCGGTCGAGCCAGCCGACCAGCTCGGGGTCGCCGACGGCGTAGCCCACGCGCAGGCCGGCCAGGCCGTAGGCCTTGGAGAAGGTTCGCAGCACGACGAGGTTCGGGTGGCGGCGCGCCAGCTCAGGCAGGCTCTTGGGATAGCCCGGGATGGCCTGCGCGTAGTGCCAGTAGGCCTCGTCGAGGACCACGAGGGTCGTCTCGGGCACCGCGGCGAGCAGCTCCTCGACCTCCTCCTGCGTGTTCCAGGTCCCCGTCGGGTTGTTGGGGTTGGCGATGAAGAGGAGCTTGGTGCGAGGGCTGGCGGCCTTGGCCATCAAGGTCAGGTCGTGGGTCCAATCCGTCATCGGGACCTCGATGACCCGCGCGCCCATCATGGCGGCCTGCTGCTTGAAGCGGATGAAGCCGTGCTGGGAGACCACGACCTCGTCGTCGGACTCGACGAAGGCCTCGCACAGCAGGCGGATGAGCTCGTCGGAGCCGTTGCCCACGATGACCGACTCGACCGGGACCTTGTGGAAGCGGGCGAGCGCCGCGCGCAGCTCCGGGCTGGTGCCCTCCGGGTACAGGGCGTTGAGCTTCTCGGCGCGGCGGTAGGCGGCCATGGCGCGCGGCGCGGGACCCAGCGGGTTCTCGTTGGAGGCGAGCTTGATGACCGACTTCAGGCCCAGCTCGCGCTGGACCGAGGCGATGGACTTGCCCGGCAGGTACGGGAACACGTCGCGAAGAGGACGGCGGGGCGGGGTGGAGAAGGCCATCAGCGCGAGGCGAGGAGCGCGAGCATCCGCGCGTCCTGCTTGTCCCTCCGGAAAGAGTGGAATTCGGGCCCGCACGAGGTGCAGGGCGCCGCGACCGTCAGGTTCTCGTCGCGCAGCGCGAGGCCGAACTGCGCGCGCAGGTTCGCCCAGGCGTGGCGCACGTAGGCGCCCATGTCGAGGAAGAGGCGGCCGTCGCGCTCGGAGAGCGCCGAGGCCAGGTGCTTCTCGCGGAACTCGGGGCCCACGGCGTAGCAGCAGGCGCCGATATGCGGCCCGACGGCGCCGAACAGGTCCTCGGCGACGACCGAGCGGGTGAGCATGACCGAGAAGACGGCCTTGTCCACCATGCCGCCCTCCAGGCCGCGCCAGCCGGCGTGGAACACGCCCGCGGCCTTGCCGTCGCGAGACCAGAGGTAGAAGGGGACGCAGTCGGCGATGAAGACGCCGACGGGCGCGCCGGAGACGTCGGCGATCCAGCCGTCGGCCTCGGGCGGCCACTTGGACTCGGCTTCGAGCGGCGCCTTCTGGCCCATGATCTCGGACTGGACGACGATGCGGGAGCCGTGGACCTGCTTGAGGATCAACGGCGACCCGCGAAGACCGGCTTTCGCCGCGGCTTCGTCGCGCCGGGACTTGTCTTTCATGTTCCCCAACACGCGCGTGGTCACCCCGTGGCGAACGCCGAGCTTGGACAGCTCCGGGAGCTGGAGCAGTCCTTGCGCGTCGACCCAGGGGGTGGCGGGAGCTAGCACGGCCTCATCACACGGCGGCATGGTTCGGGGCGAGGGGTTTGGGCTTCATCTCGGGCGTCTTGCGCAGCGGGCGGACCCACTTGGTGAAGCTGGACGGCTTGAGCGAGTACTCGTGCACCAGGCGCACGACCTCGGAGATGGGCTGGAACGCCTCCCACTTGATGCGCAGGACGCGGACGCCGGCCTGCTCCATCTCCTCGACGAACTGGTCGTAGTTGCGCTTGAGCATCTTGAGGTAGTCGAGCGGGATGGTCTGCTCCATGACGCGGCCGCGCGAGTTGATGCGCTTGAACGCCGTCTCGGGCTGGACGTCGAGGTAGATGAGCAGCTGCGGGAACACGAGCTCGCGCAGGACCATGTTGTCGAAGAGGTCGAGGTAGGTGTTGTAGTCCAGGTCGGTGATGATCTTGTCGGGGTGCTCGTTGAGCATCCGGGCGAAGATGGTGTCCTCCCAGATGGTGCGGTCCTGCACCACGCCGCGGATCTTGCCCAGGGAGATGCGGGTCACGAACTCGCGGTGCTGGCGGAAGCGGTGGTTGAGCAGCCACACCTGCATCATGGTCCCGTAGCCCTTCATGTCCTTGTAGAAGTGCTCGAGATAGGGGTTGCCGTCCACCTCTTCGAGGATGGGTTCGAAATTGAGCGCGCGCGCCAGATCCATGGTGAGCGTGGACTTGCCCGCGCCGATGGTGCCTGCGATGCCGATGTAGCCTTCAGCGAACATGTTCGTGCCTCTCGAATGCGGCTTAAGCCGGCTTGATCTCTTGCTCGATGCCCCGCAGCGCGAGCTTGAGGTCGTCGGGGCTGGAGGCCGCGGCGAGGACCTCCTGCTCCGACGCCAAGCCGTCCTTGAAGAGCTTGACGAGCGACTGGTTGAACGTCTGCATCCCGTAGAACTGGCCCTTGGTCAGAGCCTGGACGATCTCGCCCGCCTTGTTGTCCTCGATCTGCTTGCGGACATGGGGAGTGTTGATGAGGATCTCGACGGCGGGAGCGCGGCCGCCCTTGGTGGACTGGAGCAGGCGCTGCGACACGATGGCGCGCAGCGACTCCGCGAGCTGGATGCGGATGAGCGGCTGCTGGTGCGGCGGATACAGGTCGATGATGCGCGAGATGGTCTGCACCGCGTCGATGGTGTGGAGGGTGCCGAAGACG
>CAZTZW010000376.1:0-3394 GCA_964618085.1 uncultured Elusimicrobia bacterium | reverse complement strand
CCCGTGAGGACCGCGACGCCGGCCCGGCCGATGTGCGGCCAGCGCAAGGACGGGTCCAGCTCATGGGCGCGGCGGAACCCCGCGTCCGCCTCGGCGTAGCGGCCCAGCCAGCACAGCAGCTCGGCCCGGAAGGAGTGCACCTGGGGCTCGCGCGGCTCGGCCGCCTCCATGCGGGCGAACCCCGCGAGCGCGGCCTCCGGGTCGCCGCGGCGCAGCCGCGCCTGGAGCTTCTCGCAGCGGTCGTAGGCGGTCTCCACGGGAGCGTAGGCGCGCAGGACGCCCCGCGCGGCCGAGGTCTTCTCCTTGCTGCGGTTGCCGCCCAAAGACGGCAGAGCGGCCGCGAGCGCCTTCTCGACGCGGGCGAGCGGGGCCTTCTCGAGGCCGCGGGGGCGGCGCCCGGGCGGGAGCTGTCAGGCGACGACCCACAGGTCGAAGGGCTGGGCGCGGCGCCCGAGCGCCGCCAGCGCGCGAGCCTGTCCCAGGTCCGCCGCGACGTGACCGTCGGTGCGCGACATCACCGCCTCGAACTCGACCAGCGCCTCGGCGGCGCGGCCCGCCGCGAGCAGGGCCTCCCCCCGCCACGTCCGCGTCTCCAGGTCGCCGGGCCGCTCCGCGGCCAGGGCCTCGAACTCGCGCAAGGCCTCGGCGCGCCGTCCGCGCAGGAAGGCGGCGCCGGCCCGCGTACGGCGCGCCTCGAAGTCCCCGGGGGACTCGGCCAAGACGCGGCCCGCGAGGCGCTCCGCGTCAGCGAGCCGGCCGGCCCACAGGCGCAGACGCGCCGACTCGCGCGCGAGGGCGGCGTCGCGCGGGGCGCGCGCCGCCGCTCGCGCCAGGACGGAGGAGGCCTCCTGAGGCCGGCCGTTCTCTTCCAGGAGGTCGGCCAGCTCGAGGATCGCCTCCGGCGAGGCGTCGGCCCGCGCCCGGCGGCGCTGGGCGGCCAGCGCGGCGGCCAAGGAGCGCCGGGACTCCGGCTCCTCCCCCAGATTCTGTTCGAGCACGGCTTTCTGCCGCCAAGCCATGACGTCGGAGGGGTCCAGGGCGGCGGCCGCCGCGAACTCCGCCAGGGCCGCGGCATACTCGCCCCGCGCCGCGAGACGGTCGCCCTCCTCGCGCCGGAGGGCCGCGCCGCTCCCGGAGACGGGCGCCAGCCTTCCCGCACGGTCGGCGGCCGAGCCGGGACGCGGAGGTCTACTCATCGGCGTCATTCTAGCACACGCCCCCGGCGGGACCAAGGCGAGCGCTCACGGGACCTCCGCCGTTGACCCGGGACGGCCGGAAGACTATCATTACGTCGCATGGGCGCCTACCCCTCGGACCGCTACCAGCTGTCCCGTCTCGACGCGTCGTCCCCCGACGCTCTCTATGACGGCGTGGCCGCGCTCATCGCGGAGCAGAGCGCCGAGGAGGGCCGTCAGACGCCGCCTGACGCCGTCGCCCGCCTGCGCAAGCTGGCCGAGCCGGGCTCGTCCGCCTTGGTCCACGCCCTGCTGGACGGCGCGGGAGAAGCGCGCGCCTACCAGCTCTCCAATGTCTGCGCCTCTCTCGGCGGCCGCTTCCTCTACGTCAACGAGACCTACGTGAGCCGCGAGCTGCGCGGCCTGGGCCTGGGGGCGGTCCTGATGAAGAACTTCCTCGATTGGGCCCGAGCCGGCGGCTTCACCCACGTGTACTCGTACACGGACTCGCCCGAGATGAAGAAGCTCGCGCTCCACCTGGGCGCGACGGTCGGCGCGGTGGACTGGGTGGACTTCCCCCTGACCGCTCCGCGCTAGGAGCGGACGAAGTCCTTGTTGAGCCGGGCGTGCCAGAGGTGCGCGGGGTCCGCCGCCACCTTGCGGATGAGAGCCTCCAGCTCGTCGAGCACCGGCACCGTCTCGTCGTAGACGTCGCCCTGCAGCAGCTGCAGCAGCGGGACCCGGTACTCCTCCCGGTCGATGCACCAGGTGAAGAGGACGTTCAAGGCGTAGTAGACCTCGATGAAGCGCTTCCAGTTCCGCGTGCCCGTGCGCAAGGTCGCCTCGAAGCGGGCGAAGGAGCGGGCGCTCCAGTCGCCGGTCTTCGACGCCGCGACGATGTCCGCGGCGGCCAGGCGCGCGCCGTTGAGCGCGATGCTCACCCCCGAGGAGAAGATGGGGTCCACGAAGCGGGCCGCGTCGCCGATGAGGACGAAGCGGTCGCCGCGGAAGCTCTTCATCGCGTAGCTGTAGTCGGCCTCCACCTTGAAGGGGGTCGTCCGCCGGGCGGCCCCCAGCCTCGCGGCCAGCTCCGGGCGCTGGGCCAGCATCTCGGCGAACAGCGCGCCGGGGTCGCCGGCGCGCCCGCGCAGGGCGGCCTTCTGCGTGACCAGCCCGACGCTGGTCACCGTCCGGCTGATGGGGATCTGCCAGACCCAGGAGCCTTTGGACTCGAGGAAATGCACGAAGATGTCGTCCGGCCCCTCGAACCAGGCGTGCACGGCGTACTGGTCGAAGAGAGGGTCCATCTCCTTGAGGCCCCGGGCGGCGCCCAGGAAGGTCCGGCGCCCGCTGGCGTCGACGACCATCTCGGCGCGGACCTCGCTCCCGTCCGAGAGCGCGGCCGTGACGCCGTCCGCCGCGACGTCCACGGAGACCACCCCCGTCCCGAAGCGCATCTGCGCGCCGCTGCCCCGGGCATGCGCCGCCAGCATGTCGTCGAAGCGCGCCCGGTCCACGTGCCAGGTGTGCTCCTCGTGCACGCCCGGCTGGGGGCGCTCGGAGAACTCGATGCGCACGCCCTCGGGGACCCCCTCCCAATCGTGCGCCCACGCGGCGGTGCCGCGCGGCGAGGTCCAGGAGGCGCCGTGCTTGGGCACGAAATCCGACTCCAGCATCGTCCGCAGGAAGCCGATCTCCCGGAACACGCGGTTGGCGGCGGGGACCAGGGACTCGCCCACGTGCGGGCGGGGGAAGCGCTCCGACTCCACGACGAGGCACGGGACCCCGGCGCGGGCGAGATAGGAGCCCAGCGCGCTGCCCGCCGGACCGGCGCCGATGACGAGGACCTGCGTGCGTTGCGTGAGCGCCACGAGAATATCCTAACATTCCTCCATGGACCTCACCGAGGAGCTGCTCGCGTTCTTCCGCGAGGGCGCCGGCCCGGAGCTGAAGGTGGACGAGACCACCCCCCTCCTCGAATGGGGCCTGCTCGACTCGGTGCGCATCCTGGCGCTGGCCGACCTCCTCCGGGACAAGGCCGGCTACAAGCTCGAGGCCGCTTCCCTGAAGAAGGAGAACTTCAAGGACGTCCGCGCCATCGTCAAGCTGGCCGGCCGCGCGAGACCCGCACGGAGGAAGGCCTGATGGACTTCGACCTCTCGCCGGCGCAGCGCCGCCTCGCAGCCCGGGCCTCGGCGCTGGGCGCGCGCGCGGCGGCC
>CAZTZW010000375.1:0-3410 GCA_964618085.1 uncultured Elusimicrobia bacterium | reverse complement strand
GACGCTCCCATGGCGACGCCGAAGCCCGTGCCGCTCGCGCCCGCGCCCACGCCCGCGCCCAAGCCCGCCGCGACGCCGGCCTCCGAGCGCACGCTCGGCCCCACCATCCCGAACTGGAAGCTGACCCCGCCCAAGCCCGCCGCCCCGCCGGCCACGACCCCGCCGCCCGCCTCCGAGGGGACCTTGCGCATCGAGCAGCCTCAGCGCGCCGGCACCGGGGCGCCGCTGGACGTGCCGCCGCCTCCGCCTCGTCCCGGCGCGTCCTCCATCGATCTGCCGCCTCCGCCGCCCAAGCCCGACGCCACCGTCGACCTGCCTCCGCCGCCCAAGAGGGACGTCGACATGGGCGCCACCTTGCGCATCGAGCCGACGCAGGATCCCGACGGGACCTTGCGCATCAAGCCGAACACGCAGGAGCCGATATGAGGACGAAGGACTCCGTCGAGCTCGCGGGCGCCACCGACCCCGGCATCGTCCGCAAGAACAACGAGGACAACTTCGCCATCGACCCGGACCTCGGCCTGATGGTCGTGGCAGACGGCATGGGCGGGCACAACTCCGGAGAGGTGGCCAGCGACCTGGCCTCCAAGACCATCGTGGATTTCGCGCGCAAGATGCGCGGCGGCGCCAAGGACATCGTGCCGGAGGGCGGCACCCACGGGCTCTCGGTGCGGGGCAGCCAGCTCGAGTACTTCGTGAAGACCGCCAACACGATGATCTACGAGAAGGGCCGCGCCTTCCCCAAGGACGCGGGCATGGGCACGACGGTCGTCGCGGCCCTCATCGACGCCAAGTCCCTCACCGTCGCGCACGTGGGCGACAGCCGCCTCTATCTATGGCGCAGGGGCGACCTCCTCCAGCTGACCGAGGACCACAGCCTCGTCGGCGAGCAGGTCAAGCGCGGCCAGATCACGGCCGACGAGGCCGCGCGCTCCAACCTGCAGAACATCCTCACCCGCGCGCTGGGCGCCGAGGGAGACGTCGCGGTCGACGTGGCGGACCACCCGCTCTTCCCCGGCGACATCATCCTGCTGGCGACCGACGGCGTCTCGAAGATGGTGACCGACGCGGAGGTCGCGCGCACCATCGGGACCGAGCGCGAGCCGGCCAAGATCGTGGACGCCCTCATCGCGATGGCCCGCGCGGGCGGCGGCGTGGACAACATCACCGTGGTCGCGGCGCTCGTGCCGGACGGGCGCGGAGGCGGCGGCGTCGGAGGTATGGTGCGGCGCCTGTTCGGACGCTGACCGAAGGAGAGACATGCCCAAGCTTCTGCTGAAGTTCAACGCGGCGGTGATCAAGGAGATCCCGTGGGACAAGGACGCCCTCACCATCGGCCGCAAGCCGGATAACGACATCGTCATCGACAATCCGGCCATCTCCGGCCATCACTGCAAGCTGGTCAAGCAGGGCAGCGGCTTCTTCGTCGAGGACCTCGAGTCCACCAACGGGACCTTCCTCAACGAGAAGCGCGTGAAGACCTCGGGGCTCCACCACAACGACGTCGTGGGCCTGGCCAAGCACGCGCTGGTCTTCGTCGACGACGCGCAGGCCCCGGCCCCCGCCGCGGCGCCCGCCGCTCCAGCCGCGGACGCGACCATGATGCTC
This sequence comes from uncultured Elusimicrobia bacterium, assembly GCA_964618085.1. Lineage (GTDB taxonomy): Bacteria > Elusimicrobiota > Elusimicrobia > UBA1565 > UBA9628 > GWA2-66-18. The sequence continues at coordinate 1,802 of CAZTZW010000375.1, read as the reverse complement.
ACGCCCCAGAAGCAGGCCGAGCTGGCCGCCGCGACGGCCGCGGCGTCCAAGACCGAGGGCGGGCAGAAGAGCGGCTGGGTGCGCGTCATCAAGGGCGTGGTGGACGCCACCGAGATCGAGCTGAAGGGCATGTCCACCTACATCGGCAAGTCCGACCGCGTGCAGATACAGATCAAGGGCTCGGGCCTGTTCGGCTCGGCCCCCGAGGTCGCGGCCTCCATCCATCGCAAGCCCGAAGGCTTCGTGCTCGTCGCCGTCGCCGACGGCTATCCCGTCGTCAACGGGAACAAGGTCTCCGGCTCCGTCGTGCTCGTGGAAGGCGACCTCATCGACTGCGGCGCCACCACGCTGCAGTTCGAGCTCCGCGGCGGCGACTGAAGGCCCTATCCGGCCGCGGACCTAAGGCCCGGCCGGCCTAGGGCCCATGCCGGGCGCGAAAAGGACCGACCGGCCCCTCGGTCCGGGGGCGTCCCGGGAGTATGCTGTGGGCATGAGGTCTTCGCTCGTAGCCGTCTCGGCCCTCGCCGCGGTCCTGGCCGCCGCCCCTCTCGTGCGGGGGGAGGACGCGGCTTACACCAGCCTCGTCGGCTTGGCGCAGGCGCCCGCGCAGGACCCCGCCGAGGAGGCCCGGCTCCCCGCCGCGGCGCCGCGCGAGCCGGAGGCCGACGTGAAGGCGCCCCCGCGCCGCGAGCCTTCGGCCTGGACGAAGCTGTTCATCCTCCTGCTGCCTCCGAAGACGGACGGCCTGGCGATACCGGAGCTCAGGGCCTCGACGGCGGCCTTCGCGGGCCCGCGTCCCATCCGCTACGCGCCGCCCCTGCGCCTCCCGCGCCAGGCGGAAGAAGGGACTCGCCGGGGCCTGGCCGACGTGATGGCTTTAATGTCCGCGGGGACCGAGCCGCTCCCCGTGGGACGACGCTAACTATCGTCGTTTTTTCCGGTCCTTCCCCGTCGTCTGAAAGCTTGACCTAGGTCAATACCCGCCCGGCGCTTTCCGGGGTTATAATAGGCGAAAGCGGCCTGTGGCCGCGACGACCATCCCGACGGAGCTTGCATGAGCGACACTTCCACGCAGCCCAAGCCTTCCACTCTCCCCATCGAGGACATCGAATCGGCCACGATCCGGTTCGCCGGCGATTCCGGTGACGGCATCCAGCTCACCGGGATGCAGTTCACCACGACGACCGCCTTCGCCGGCAACGACCTGGCCACCTTCCCCGACTTCCCCGCCGAGATCCGCGCCCCCGTAGGCACGACGGCCGGCGTCTCCGGCTTCCAGATCCAGTTCTCGTCGCGCCAGGTGCTCACGCCCGGCGACGCGCCCGACGTGTTCGTGGCGATGAACCCGGCCGCGCTCAAGGCCAACGTCCAGGACGTGAAGAAGGGCGGGATGATCGTCGTCAACAAGGACACCTTCAACGTCGCCAACCTCAAGAAGGCCGGCTACCCCGAGGGGAAGAACCCGCTCGAGGACGGCAGCCTCTCCGAGTTCCGCGTCATCCAGGTGGAGCTCGGCCGCCTCACGCGCAACGCGCTCGACGGCATGGGCCTGACCGCCACCGAGACCGAGCGCTGCAAGAACTTCTTCGCGCTGGGCATGATGTACTGGCTCTACGACCGGCCCATGACCTCGACCCTCAAGTGGATCGAGCAGAAGTTCAAGAAGAACCCCAAGTACGTCGAGGCCAACCACAAGGCTTTGTACGCCGGCAACGCGTACGCCGAGACGGCCGAGATCTTCGGCCATCACTTCCGCGTCAACAAGGCCCCCATCAAGCCCGGCGTGTACCTCTACCAGATCA
>CAZTZW010000374.1:0-3411 GCA_964618085.1 uncultured Elusimicrobia bacterium | reverse complement strand
CAGCGCGCGGGCCTTCTCGATGGCGTGGTCCGTCGCGAGCAGGTCGCCGCGGCGGCGCGCGAAATCGCGGATCTCGGGGATGGGCACGTCGCGGCGGATCATGTCGGAGATCTCGGGGTAGAACTTCACGATCTCGTAGACGCCCTCGCGTCCGAGGTAGCCGGAGCCGGCGCACTTGTCGCAGCCCTTCGGGCGCGCCACCGTCTTCGGGACGTCTCGGGTGAAGGCCGCGAAGTAGGCGGCCTCCTCCGCGGTGGGCGCGCCGACGTCCTTGCACGCGCACAGGCGCTTGAGCAGCTTCTGCGCCACCACGCCCAGGATGCTGTCGGCCATGGCGCCGCGGGTCACGCCCAGGCGCTCCAAGCGGAAGATGGCCGTGGTGGCGTTGGTCGTGTGGATGGTGCTGATGGTGAGGTGGCCGGTGCTCGAGAAGTCGACGGCCATCTTGGCCGAGAACGGGTCGCGCATCTCGCCGAGGAAGAGGATGTCGGGGTCCTGGCGCATCGAGGATTTGAGCAGCGCCTCGAAGGACAGCCCCGTCTTCTCGTCGACCTGCTGCTGGTTGGCGCTGGGGATGCGGTACTCGACGGGGTCTTCCACCGAGATGAGGCTGCGCGTGGCGCAGTCGATGTGCTGGAGGAGGCTGTAGACGGTCGTCGTCTTGCCCGAGCCCGTGGGGCCCGCGACGATGACCAGCCCGTGGTTGCGGCGCGCGAACTCCGTCATGTGCTGGACCTGGAGCGGCGTCATGCCCAGCTCCTGCAGCGGGCGCGGCTTGGCCCAGGGCTCGAGCAGGCGGATGACCAGGCTCTCTCCCGACGGCGTGGAGGTCGTCGCCAGGCGCAGGACGAAGACCCGCCCGTCGATCTCGGTCTGCATGGACCCGTCCTGGGGCTTGCGCCGCTCCGCCACGTCGAGCGCCGCCAGCGCCTTGAAGCGGGTGATGAGCATCAGCCCGGCGTCGGCCTTCAGGGTGTAGAGCTCGCGCATGTCGCCGTCGACGCGCATGCGCACCACGGTGCGGCCTTCCTTGGGCTCGACGTGCACGTCGCTGGCTCGCGCGCGCACCGCCGCGTCGAGGATGTGCTCCGAGACGTCGACCACCGCCGCCGAGTCGAGCTCGGCGCCGGCCGGACGCGCCGGGAGCGCGCGGTCCGCCCGCTTCAGGATGGCGGCGAGGTTGGCGGGCTCGGTCACGACCAGGCGCGGCGGCCCCTCGGGCGAGTAGCGCGCCAGCAGCTCCGAGAGCTCGCGGTCGAACGGGTCGCTCACGACGTAGGCCCGGCCTTGCCGGTCCTCGACGGCGATGACGCGGTTGGAGCGGCAGAAGGCGGCCGGCAGGACGCCGAGCTGGATGGACTCGGGGTTGACGCTCGCCAGATAGGCCTTGCCGGCGAACTCCGCGGCCTTCTGCGCGACCTGCGCGGGCGTCAGTCCCAGGTGCGGCGCGATGGCGTACAGGTCCAAGGCCGCCTCCGGCGGCACGGCGCGCTTCTCGGCGGACGCGTCCAGAGACTCGAAGAGATGGCGGTGGAAGGCCTCGAGACGGCCCGGACGCGGCGCCCACGCGGCGGCGACGAGCCCGTCCTTGAGGGCCGACCAGCGGCCCTTGGTGAAGGCGTGCTTGCGCACTTCCGACAGCAAGGCGTCCTTGGCGAACGGCTTGGCGAGGAAGTCGACGGCGCCGCAGGCCAGCGCGCGCGCCTTGTCCTGCGGCGAGTCCAGCGCCGTCAGGAAGATGACCGGGATGAGGGCCAGCTCGGGGTCGGCCTGGAGCCGGGCGCACAGCTCGTAGCCGTCCATGCCCGGGAGCATGACGTCGGTGAGGATGAGGTCGGGACGGACGGCGGCGAGCTTCTCCAGCGCGCGGGCGCCGTCGGCGGCGGTCTCGACGCGGTAGCCCGCGCCCGTCAGCGCGCGCTCGATGAGCAGGGACATCATCTCGTCGTCCTCGACGCTGAGGATGAGGGGCTTGGCGTCACTCATAGCGCACCTTCACCTTGGAGAGGTAGTCGGCGAGCTCCTCGATGGCTTCCTGGACCGCCGGCGCGTCGGAGAGCCGCGCGGCGTGCTCGATGCGCCGCGCCGCCGCGCTGACGCCCGCGAAGCCGTAGCTCGCGCCGGAGCCGACCAGGCGGTGCCCGACGCCGGCCAAGGCCGGATAGTCCTGGCGCGCCAGCGCCCGGCGCATCTCGGCGGCCTCGAAGCGGCACGAGTCGAGGAACTTGGGGATGAGGTCGGCGAACTCCGGGTCCGCCTTGATGTCGGTCGGGGCCGCGGGCGCGGGCGCGCCGGTCAGCCGCGAGACGGCGTCGAACAGGGCGTCGCGCGTGAAGGGCTTGGGCAGGGCGCCGTCGCAGCCCGCCGCCAGGCAGCGTTCCAGGTCGGCCTTGTCCGCCGTGCCGGTCAGCGCGAGCAGGACGGCCGCCGGACGTCCCGTCTCGCTCTCGAAGGCCCGCATGGCCCCCGCCGCGGCGCGGCCGTCCATCACGGGCATCTGCACGTCGAGGATGACCAGGTCGTAGGCCTGCGCCTTGAAGCGCTCGAGCGCCTCGGCCCCGTCCCCGACGAGGTCCAGCCGGTGGCCGGCCTTGGCCATGTACAGCTCCAGAAGGTCGCGCACGGAGGCCGCGTCTTCCGCCGCCAGGATGCGCAGGGAACGGGCATGCATACCCGTGGATGTTAACAAAGGAGACGGGCTCCCAGGTCAAAGGAAAGTCAAATCCGCGGCTGAGAAGCGGCCTTGGGGGAGCGGCCGAGCAGCTGCAGCAGGAGGGCCCCCGCGGCCATGAGGAGGAAGGCTTCCGGGCCCCAGCGCAGGCCCAGCCCTTCCATCGTGTTGGCGGCGAAATGCGCCACGATGGGGACGAGGAGCAGGCCCGAGCGCCAGTACTGGTAGGCGAGGACGACGCCGGAGGCCGCGCGGGCGATGAAGCTCGCCCAGGCCCAATCGTAGGAGCCCGCCACGCCCGCCGCGCCGCCCAGACCGATGCCGATCTTCGCGAGCAGGCCCGCGAAGTCGATGTAGTGGACGTAGGAGAAGATGAGGGAGGATCCCAACGCGGCCGTCCAGAACACGGCGCGCGGCGACAGACCGCGCTTCTCGATCCACTCGCGCATCGGCTTGAACAGGTTGCGGCGGAAAACGAACTCCTCGAGGAAGCCGACGATGACGAAGTTGAACAAGAGGAGGTCGAGCGGGCCGGTGAGCACCTTCACGAGGATGCCCGGAGCGGCCTCGGCGCCGGAGGCGCCCTCGAGGAGCTGCACGGCGCGGTAGGCGAGGTCGCCCACGGCGTAGGTGACGAGGCCCCACAACAGGCCGGACTTCAAGACCGGGAAGACCCCTTTGGGGCGGCCGTCGGCCGCCGGCGCGCGCCACCAGTCGCCCAGCGCGCCGAGCGCCCGGCC
>CAZTZW010000373.1:0-3416 GCA_964618085.1 uncultured Elusimicrobia bacterium | reverse complement strand
TCGCTACCTTTCGATCGACTCGCTCGGCCCGCGAGCCGTCGCGCTCCTGCGCCGCCTCAAGGCGCACCCGCAGACCGGCTACTTCTTCGCCGGGCGCCGCGGCCGTCCGCTGCCCTATCCCTGGACGCGCACCCACTTGTCCGAGGGCGCGCGCAAGGCCGGCTTCAACTGGCTGCACCCTCACGACCTGCGGCACACCTTCGCCATGCACCGCGCCATCGTCATCCGGGACTTCCGCCAGCTCCAGATGGAGCTCGGCCACGAGGACCCGGCCTCGGTGCAGTCCTACCTGGACAACACGGGCCGCATGCGCAAGGAGGACTCGATCTTCTACGTTCCTCCGCGCGCGGCCGCCGCCTCCGTCGAAGCGGCCGCGTCCTAACCCCGCCGGGCTTGACACGAGCCCATTCCCAGGCTATTCTACTTAAGTAGCGATTTAGCTACTTATATGAAATGGGCAGAAACGCATAAAAAGCTCGCCGCCTCTGGGCTGCGCGCGTTCACCGACCGGGAATTCCAGGCGGTGACCGGCTCGACGCCCATCTCAGCCAAGTTCCTGCTGATACGCTACACGAAGAGCGGCCTGCTGAAGCGCTTGAGGCGGGGGCTATACGCGGTCGAGGGGGAGTTGCCGTCCCAGTGGGCCTTGGCCAACCGGCTCTATCGTCCCTCCTACATCTCTCTCGAAACAGCTTTGTCCTATCACCACCTGATCCCAGAGACCGTCTACTCCATCACCTCCGTAACGACCCGCGGCACGCGCGAGTTTGACGTCATGGGAACGAGCTACAGCTACAGGACTATCAAGCGTCGGGCGTTCTTCGGCTACCGCGCCGTCCAAAAGGATGGCGAGACATTTCTGATCGCCGAGAAGGTCAAGGCGCTCGCCGACTATCTCTATCTCGCATATCTGAAAGCCGCGAAGGTCAACAGCAGGCTGCGTTTGAAAGAAGTCCCTCGCCGCGAACTCCTCGAGTATCTTGCGGCATTCGAGCACCCCGGACTCGTCGATTGGTTCAAAAATGATCTCAAAATCACAGATCAAAGAATTCAGCACTAGCTGGCAGACGCAGGAGCTGAGCGTCGCGCGGGAGTACGTCCAGCACGTCCTGCTCGACATCCTCTACCAGATCAAAGGCGTCGACGCCAAGCTGGCCTTTAAAGGCGGCACGGCACTGCGGCTGTTACGAAACAGCCCGCGATTTTCGGAGGACCTCGATTTTACCGGCTGGGTGAAACCCTACCATGTGGGGGAGTGGATCAAGCAGACCGCCAAAGAAGCCTCGCGGCATGGCCTGGATTTCAAGATGGTCGAATCGAACGAGACTTCCGGCGGCTGGTTCGCCCTCATGGACACCCAGGTCTACGACTGGCCGATACGCATCGAGTGGAACGTCTCTTTACGCGCCTCGGGCAAGTCGGCGCCTCACGAGACGACGCTCGTGACATCTCCGTTGTGGACAACATACTCGGTGACGGCGCTCGAGACGGACGAGATGGTATCGGAGAAGGTCCAGGCGCTGCTCCGCCGCAAGGAGCCGCGGGACTTCTACGACCTTTATTTCCTCATACGCGCGCGCCTCGGCATCAAGGGGATCATCGCCGCCAAGCCGGAGTTGCTGCGCGAAACCGCCAAACTCAACGGCAAAGAAGTCGAGAGAGAGCTCAAAGAGTTCTTGCCCCGCAACCAGCTGGCCATCGCCAAGCAGCTGCGCGAGACCTTGGCGCGCGAACTCGAGCGCCTTTGAGCCGCTGCCCCATATCAGCGAGGAACCCATGAGCGTTGACCAGACCCAGCGTCACTGCAAGACCTGCGATAAGCCCACGCTCCATCAGCGCAGCACGTTCAGTTTCGGGTGGGGCTGCCTTCTGACGATCCTGACCAGCGGCCTCTTCATCCCGATTTGGATTCTCATTAGTATGTTCGGCTTGTTCAAGCCGTGGCGCTGCCAGGTCTGCGGCAAAGCGCGCATGATTTGACCGTCAGCGCTGGACCGCCCGCGCCGATGGTGCTATAATCCAATCACTCGGTTCGATACGGGTTTATGGAGCTTCCCGGATCTTGCCGAGCCGCTCTTTCAAGTCTGATTTTTTGGAAAACTCGACAGAAAAGTCGACAAAAAATCCGCGAAAGTCGTTTTTTGGGGTCGCGGATTTCACCGAAAAGTCTTTATTCTGCCTTCGTTTTCGCGGGTGTAGTTCAATGGTAGAACGAGAGCTTCCCAAGCTTCAGACACGGGTTCGATTCCCGTCGCCCGCTCCACTTTCCCTAGATGATGGCACCCAGCCTCGTGGCCGTCGCCGCCGCACTCGTCTACGGCCCGGGACTGGCCGCCGTCAACGCCTGCGCCCGCGCCGAGTCTTTGACCACGGATCCCGGCATCAAGTCCTTCGAGGTCCTTAGCGCGCGGGCGTCCGCGGCGCCCGCGGCCTGACGCCGTGACCACGGCCCTCCTCGTCCTCCTGCTCGCGCCGCCGTTGACGGCGCAGACCCCCGAGGACCCGCCCTCCGGGTCCAGCGCGACGGCCGCGACGCAGGCGCCCGCGGCGCCGGCCGAGAACCGCGCCGCCGAAGCGGCCCGCGCGCTGTACTTCGTCGCGGACGTGGCCAAGGCCGCGGATTCCTTCGACGCCGCCGTGAAGCTGTCCTCGCGCGCCGCGGAGCTGGTCTACGACGCGGCCATCGCCTCGGAGGAGGCCGGCCGCGCCGAGCGCGCGCTCGCCCTGTACCGGCGCGCCGTCGAGCTCTCGCCCGACGGCGAGAAGCTGACCGCGCTCGGCATGGCCTACCTGCGCCAGGGACGCGCCGCGGAGGCGGCCGAGCCGCTGGAGCGAGCGATGGCCCTCTCGCCCGACGACGCCTGGGTCCTGCTCGCCGCCGGCCGCGTCCAGCTCGCCCTAGGCCGCTGGAACGAAGCCGCCGGCCTGCTCAGCCGCGCGTCCGACGCGGCGCCGGGCCTGACGCCGGCCGACTTCTACCTCGGGCGGGCGCTGGACGCCAAGGGCGACGAGGCGGGCGCGGCGGAAGCCTACCGCAAGGCCGTGGCCGCCGACTCCTACTTCAACGAGGGCCGCGGGCCCCTGACGCAGACCTACCTGCGCCTGAAGCGCTACAACGACGCCCTGCGCCAGCTGATGCGTCTGGCCGACGCCGAGCCGAGCTCCAAGCTCACCCGCAAGATGATCGAGAAGGTGCGGCCGATGCTGACCCGCGACGCCGAGCCGCGCATGGACCCCGTCGCGGCCGCGGGCGTCCCGCCGCCGCGCGCCGACACCGAGGTGGAGGGGAAGGCGCCCATCCTGCGCGTGGGCGTCTCCGCCTCGCCGTTGGGGCGCGTGCGCCCGCGCCGCAGCGCCGGAGTGACATACGCCAGCGCGTGGAAGATACTCGACCCCAAGACCGGCGTGGTGCTGGC
>CAZTZW010000372.1:0-3435 GCA_964618085.1 uncultured Elusimicrobia bacterium | reverse complement strand
AGAGCAGGGAGGCTCCGAACAGGACGATGAGCAACAAGCGCGGCCTGTTCGAGGAGGCGTCCGGCGGCACGCTCTTCTTGGACGAGATCGGCGAGACCACGCCCGGCCTGCAGGTGAAGCTCCTGCGCGCCCTCCAGGAGGGCGAGATACGGCGCGTGGGCGACAACCACCCCGTGAAGGTGTCCGCCCGCGTCGTCACCGCCACCAACCGCGACCTGAAGAAGCTGGTCGCCGAAGGCAAGTTCCGCGAGGACCTTTACTATCGTCTCAAGGTGTTCCCCATCGAGCTGCCGCCCCTGCGCGCGCGCGGAGAGGACGTGCTGGCCCTGGCGGAGGCCTTCCTTAAGAAGGCGCGCGTGCGCACCGGCGCCTCCGCTTCGCGCTTCGCGCCCGAGGCCGCGGCGGCGCTGAAGGCCTACCCCTGGCCCGGCAACGTCCGCGAGCTCGAGCACGCCGTCGAGCGCGCGCTCATCATGGCCTCCGGCCCCGCCGTCTCGCCGGCCGACCTGCCGCCCGAGATCGCCTCCGCCCCGCGGCCCAAGGCCGCCGCGAAGAAGAAGCGCTAGCTCGCCGCTCGGGCCGTCAGCGGCCCGAAGGCGCCGCAAGCACCGGCGTCCGGCAGTGCCGCAGCACGCGCTCGACCGTGGTCCCCACGACCAGGTCGCCGAGCAGCGACTTCCGATGCGCGGTGAGCGCCACGAGCCCGTGCCGCTTCGACTCCTTGAGTATCTCGGCGACCGGGTCCCCCTTCCGGATCACGATGCGCGGCCTCACGCTCTCGCGCAGGCCCGCGGGAAGGGACGCCAGCATGCCGTTCAGGAAGAAGCGCGGGTTGGGCCCGCGCGCCCCGGGCTCGCCCACGAACAGGACGGTGAGCTCCGCGCCCAGGCCGGCCGCCGCCCGCGCCGCCAGCTCCAGGCCGCGGCGCGAGTAGGGCGCGAGGTTGACCGGCGCCAGCACCGACTCCACCGGCCGCGGGCCGTCCTTGACCGCCAGCACGGGGACCGGCGAGCAGCGCACCACGGCCTCGCACACCGAGCCCAGAAGGGCCCGGGAAAGCCCCTTGCGCCCGTGGCTGCCCATGACGACGAGGTCGAAGCCGCGCGCGGCGCGCGCGATCGACGCGGCAGGGTCTCCGTCCACGACCCGAGCCGTGGCGCCCGGATGCTGCGCGCGCAGCCGCGCGACGATGCGCCGGCGGTGGCGCGCCGGCAGCGCGACGGGCGCCAGCTCGAAGACGGGCACGGGCGGCGTCTCGGAGACGAACAGCGTCTCCTTTCGCGCGTCGAGGTCGAAGAGCTCGCAGGCCCAGCGCCAGCCGTTGCGCGAGGTCCGCGAGAAGTCCACGGGGACGAGGATGCGTCGGGCATCGAGGAAGTTCATGCCCATGCGTACCGCAACGTTCCTGCCGCCCCTAGACGCACGAGCAGGGCGGTCCTGGGGGCCGCCCTGCTTCCCTTCTCCTTCCCGCCGGGCCGTCTCGATGAGCCCCATCCTTGCGCGGGCCACCGGCTCCGGCGTCGCGACGTTTCCTTCGGCTCCCCCTCTGGGGAGTCCTTCCGGGCTGGGAGCCTGCCTCCCGCTGCGCCCGCCTGACGATGCCGCAACGCTACGGCCTCAGTCTCATGACGAGGTATGGGAAGGTGGCGAGCAGGAGCAGCCCGAAGAGCAGATAGTTCCCCTTCGAGGGGTCGAACTCCGCGGCGATGGCCGCCCAGTCCTTCTTCGCGATGATCCGGGAGAGGACGACGTCGAACGCCGCCATGAAGAGGGAGAGCGCGGCCCCGATGAGCAGCAGGGAGAGGCTCCCGCGCGCTTCGAGTCCCGGCACCGCCAGCCAGCACACGGCGAACGCCAGCAGCGTCCCGCTGACCACGCTCCACCGCTGCGCGCGCTCCCTGCCGATCCGCGGCGCGATGAGCAGCGTCCGCGCGACGCCGTGTAAAGTCTCGACGCCGGCGAGAAGGACGCACAGGCACGGCAGCTCGATCCAGAACGTCACGCGACCTCCTCGCTCAGGCCTGGCCAGGACTCAGACCAGCGTGACGCCGCGGCGCCGACGCCGCGGCGGGACGACCAGCACGGGCGTCGTCGAGCGCCGCAGCACGCGCTCGGCGGTGGTGCCCAGCGTCCAGTCGCCGACGGCGGACTTGCGGTGCTCGGCCAGCACCACGAGGTCCCGGCCTCGGGCCTCACGCAGGATGTCGGCGACGGGCCCCTTCCGCGAGAGACGGCTGATGCAGCTCGCGCCCCGCCGCAAGCGCGCCGGCAGGCGGTCGAGGCGGCGGCGCAGCAGGCGGCGCGGGGCCGGCCCGAAGACGGGGTCGGTGACCACGTGCAGGAGCTCGAGCTTGGCCCCGTACGCCTTCGCCACCAGCGCGGCGGCGGACAGCGCCGGACCCGCGTACTCTCCCTCGTTGACGGGAGCCAGCACGCGGCGGATCTCGCGGCGGCGCGGGACGACGAGCACCGGGCAAGGGCTGTCGCGCACGACCGCCTCCGCCACCGAGCCCTTCACCGCCCGCCCCAGCGCCGAGCGCCGCGCGACGCCCATGACGATGAGGTCGCAGCGCAGGTCCCGCGCCAGGCGCGGCAGCGCCCGCTCGGGCCACGCCTTCACGCGGTGCAGCCGGGCCGAGGGCCCCAGACGCCGATCGAGCAGGGCGAGGACGCGCCGCTCCTGGGCGTACTCGGCCGGGTAGGCCGCCAGTTCCGGCGTGATGGGCGGCTGGCAGTAGACGGGGTGCAGCGAGGCGCCGAAGCGCTCGGCGACCTCTCGCGCGGTCTGCCAGGCGCGCAGAGAGGCCGGCGAGCCGTCCACGGCGGCGAGGATGCGGCGCGGCGGGAATCTCATCATAGGGCCTCCGGGGTTCCGGCCTCTAAGGCTTCGCAACACAACGGCCTATTGATAGAATCTTCCTCCCATGCGGCGCCCCGCGCTCCTCGTCATTTCGCTCATCTTCGCCGGCCCCGCCGCCGCCGAGCCGCTCGCGCTCGGAGACGCCATGCGCCGGGCGGTGGAGCGCTCGCCTGAGGCCGCCGCCGCGCGCGCCCGGCGCGACGCCGCCGCGCTCGAGGAGCCGCTCATCCTCGCCAACCTCGACCCCAAGGTCAACGCCGCCTACTCCTTCCAGGACGACCGCTCCCCCCGCGCCCAGCCCGCCTTTCAAGGCAGCCGTTCCCGCTTAGAGCGCTGGGAGGGCGGCCTCTCCCAGACGACCTTGATCGGCACCGAGGCCAAGGTGGTCTGGCGCGGCGAGCGCCTGGTCAACCCGTCGGCCTTCCGCCCTCTCGACCCGACGGTGGACTCGCGCCTGGCGCTCGAGCTCAAGCAGCGCCTGCTGCGCTACTTCTGGGGCCGCCCCGACGTGGCCCGCCGCTCGCGCGTGCGCGCGGGCCTGGCCGCGGCCGAGGCGGACCTGTCCTTGGCCCGCG
>CAZTZW010000371.1:0-3438 GCA_964618085.1 uncultured Elusimicrobia bacterium | reverse complement strand
GTCGAGGCGCCCGATGGCGGCCAGGTCGTGGTTGCCCCCGATGATGGAGAGTTTGGGCAGGGCGCGGATGCGGTCGAGGCAGGCGTCCGGGTCGGGGCCGTAGCCCACGAGGTCCCCGCAGCAGATCCAGCCCTCGACGCCCTGGGTGCCCAGGTACTCGAGGCAGGCGTCGAGCGCCTCGTAGTTCGAGTGGATGTCGGAGATGACGCCGTATTTCACGCCGGGGCCGCCATGGCGCTTAGAATAGCGCTATGCCTCAAGTTGCGCAAGGTGCGCCGAGCGCGTCCACGAAGGCAAAAAAGAGCCGGGCGCCCTCTCGCGAGAGCGCCCGGCCGCCTGCGTCCTCCCGTCTTAAGCGTTCTCGGGCTCGTCGGCCGGCTTCACGTCCGCCTGCAGCGTCTCGCCGAGGGCCTCGATGGCGTCGTTCACCGCGGCCGGGGTCTCCGGCTCGGGCTTCACGGCGGGCATCGGCGCCTCGGCGACGGCGGCCGGAACGGCCATCTGGGCCGCGGCCTCGCCGGCCGCCTGCTCCGGCGTCGCGGCGAAAGGCCCCTGGGCGAGCACGCGCTTCTTCGTCGGCTCCGCGCTGACGCCCTTCTTGCCGCGGAAGTCCACGGAGATGAGCTGGGAGACGCCCTTCTCCTCCATGGTGACGCCGTACATGACGTCGGCGGCCTCCATCGTGCGCTTGTTGTGCGACACGATGAGGAACTGGGTCTTGTTCTGGAACTCGCGCACGAGCGAGACGAAGCGCTCGATGTTGGCGTCGTCGAGGGCCGCGTCGGCCTCGTCGAGCATGCAGAACGGCGAGGGCTTCACCATGAAGAAGGAGAAGAGCAGCGCGATGGCGGTCAACGTCTTCTCGCCGCCCGAGAGCAAAGTGATGCTCTGCAGCTTCTTGCCCGGGGGCTGGGCCATGATCTCGACGCCGGTCTCGAGGAAGTTCTCGGGGTCGGTCAGGATCAGGTCGGCCTCGCCGCCCTCGAAGAGTACTCCGTAAAGGCGTATGAAGTGCTCGCGGACCTCCGTGAAGGTCTGGCGGAAGTTCTCGCGGGTCGCCGTGTTGATCTTGGTGATGGCGGCCATGAGGTCGTCTTTCGCCTTGAGCAGGTCGTTGATCTGGTCGATGAGGAAGCGCTGCTTCTCGGCCAGCTGCTCGTACTCCTCGGGCGCCGCCATGTTGATGTTGCCCATGTTGGCGATGCGGCGCTTGAGGGTCTCGAGCTTCTCGACGTCGACGACGGTGCCGGCGTGCTTGGTCTTGGCTTCCTCGACCGTGAGCTGCCACTCGTCCCACAACCGGGTCTTGAGCAGGTCGCCCTTGGAGCGCAGCGCCGAGGCGTGCACCTCGTGCTGGTGCAGGTCGGCCTGGGCCTGGTCGTGCTCGGCCTGGAGCTTCTTGAGCTCGTCGGAGCGCTGAGCGAGCTGGAGGTCCAGCTCCTGGAGGCGGTCGAACACTGACTTCGCCGCGTTCTCCTGCACGGCGAGGCCCTCGCCGGCGGCCTGCATGGCAGAACGCATCTGCTCTTGTCCGGCGAGCGTCTCGGCCTTGCGGGCGGTGAGGCTCTCGATCTCGGTCTCGAGGCGGCCGATGGCGGCCTCGAGGGCGGCGCGCTCGTCGTCGAGGCGCTTGGCGCTGGCCGCGTAAGCGGCCTGCTCCTGCTCCACGCCGCGGCGGCGGGATTCCAGGCCTTCCCCGGAGGAGCGCTTGGCGGCCAGCTCCTCGCGGGCGGCGCCGAGCGTCTCGGCGGCGCGGGCTTCACCGGCGCGGGCGGCCTCGACGGCGGCGTCGGCCTCGGCGCGGCGGGTCTTGAGCGCGACGAGGCGCTCCTTGGCCGCGGCGACCTCGGCGAGACCGCGCACGGCCTCCCCGGTGGACAGCTCGACGTTGCGGCGGTGCGTGTCGGCGGCCTGCTCGAGCTGGCGCGCGAGCGCCTCGAGGCCGTGCTGCTGGGCCGTGCTGGCGGACAGCGTTTCCGCGGAGCGCTTCGCCACACCGACGGCCTCGGCGAGGCCGGCTTCGACGGACGCGCGCTCCTCGGCGATGGTCGTGCCGCGGAGCTCGAGCTCGAGGACCTTGGTCTTGAGGGCGGGCAGGTCGGCGAGCTGGGCCGACGGCGTCTCGCGCTGCGGCGCGCCGCCGAACACCCAGTGGTCGCCGAACAGCTTGCCGCCGAGCTCGTAGGCCTCGGCCATCAGATGGCGCAGGACCCGCTCGTTGGCCGGGTCGAACTGCAGGCGCGAGATGAGGGGCTTGGCCTCCGGCGGGTACGGGCGGTCGCCGCCCGTCTGGGGCAACGCGGAGGCGACGAGGAAGCGGGCGCGGCCTTTGCCGGCGGCCTCCAGCAGCTCGACGCCCGCGCGCGCGGAGGTCGAGTCCTCGCAGACCACGGCGTACAGGCGCTCGCCGAGCATGTCCTCGAGCCAGGGCTTGAGGGCGTCGTCGCAGCGGAACAGCCCGCGCACGGTGCCCAGCACCCCGGGGATCTTCGCGTCGATGACGGCCTGCGCGCCGACCCAGTACGGGTTCTGGCCGCCCTGCTCTTCCAGCGCCTCGGAGCGGGCCTTGGAGTTGGCCAGCTCGGAGTGCAGGCGCATCGCGTCCTCGCCCAGCGCGGCCTGGCGGGAACGAAGGTCCTCGACGGCCGCGTCCGCGGCCGTCGATGCGGCCTTGGCCTCGGCCAGGCGGGTCTCGGCGGCGGACAGCTCGGCGCGAGCCTCCGTCAGGCGGGACTCGGCCTCGGTCGCGGACGCCAGGTCGCGCTCCAGGTTGCGCAGGCCGGAGCGCACGTGCACCTCGGCCTGGGCGCGCTCGCTCTCCACCGACGAGAGCTCGCGGCCGGCCTCGTAGCTGGCCTGCTGGGCCGCGGAGACGGCCTTGTTGCGGTCGTCCTTGAGGGCCTGGGCCGCGTCGGCCTTGGCCTTCAGGGCGTCGAGGTCGGACTGGGCCTGCTCGGCCTCGGCGGCGGCCTCGGCGAGGGCGGCGACGGCGCGCGCGAGCGCGGCGGCGACGGTCTCGGTCTCGGGAGCGATGGCGGCCTGGCGCGCGCGCGCCGTCTCGGCCTCGCTGCGGCACTGCTCGGCGCGGGCGTCCATGCCGGCGACGGTGTGCGTGGAGCTGGCGAGGCGCTCCTCGAGGCGGCCGATCTCGGTCTTGGCCTCGGCGACCTTCTGGTTGGCCTCGATGAGGCGGTTCTGCTCGCCGGCGCGCTCGAGCTGCAGCGCGGAGATGTTGGCGCCGGAGGCGGCGATCTGGGAGCGGCGCTCGCCGAGGATCTGCTCGACGGGGGCGATGCGCTCCTGCATGCCGGCCAGCTCGGTCTCGACGGCGGCGGCCTGCTCCACGATGTGGATGGCCTCCATGGCGGCGAGCTCCACCTTGTACTTGGCGTAGAGCTTGGCCTTGCGCGCGTCGCTGTCGAGCTTCTTGACCTGCTC
>CAZTZW010000370.1:0-3441 GCA_964618085.1 uncultured Elusimicrobia bacterium | reverse complement strand
CCCAGTTCCTTCTCGGCCGCGCGCATGAGCCGCTCGATCTCGGCGGGCTTGCTCATGTCGGCCCCGTGGTAGCCGACGCGCGAGCCGGACAGCCGAGCCACGCCGTCGGAGAGCTCGTCGATGAGGACCTTGTCGCCGAAGCCGTTGAGCATCACCGCCGCGCCCGGCGCCGCCAGCGCCAGCGCGATGCCCAGGCCGATGCCGCTGGTCGAACCCGTCACCACCGCCGACTTGCCCTTGAGAGTCACGCGTCCTCCTCTGAAATCGCAGCCCCCTCCCAGAATCGAACTGGGGTAGCTTGTTTACAAAACAAGTGCTCTGCCACTGAGCTAAGGGGGCGTCGAGGTGAGTTTAACAGGTTGGGACGCGGCTGGGGAGAGCAGGGACGCGGACGACAGCACCAGCGCCCAGACGTCGACTTCAGCGACCTCATGGACCGTCTGCGAGGCCTCGCGGGCGCGCTGAAGCGCTTCGAGCGCCGCGTCGGCGCGCCCGTTCAGGGACTCCGCGACGGCGAGGTCGGTCAGCAGGCGGAAGTTCGGCGACGGCGCGGACGCCGCGGCGCGAAGCCGGAGCGCGGCCGCCTCGTGATGTCCGACGAGGTGCTCGGCGAGGCCCAGGTTCCAGTCCAGGCGCACGGGGTCGATGGGAGTGAACGGCATGCCCCAGGCCTGCCCTCTCCAGCTTCTCCCATAGCCGGCGATATGCCTCCGCAGTCCCTCCTCGCCGAAGCGATCGTGCGCCCTCGCCAGCCTGAGCACGGACGGAGGAAAAGGGCGGGAGCGTTCCTCCTTGGTGATCTCGTGCAGGGCGCCATCGACGAGCGGCGGCCTTTCCTCCGCGGCGGCGGAGAGGTCGGGGGTCCTCGCGAGATAAGCGCGCAGCGCCTCGGGGTTCCAGGGAAGCGCGGCCAGGCCGGGGTGCTTGCGCGCCGCCTCGAGCACCGTGCTCATCACCAGGCTGTGGGCGCCGGAGTTCCAGTGGAGGGTATCGTCGAACTGCTCGAAGTCCGGCAGATGGCGCCCGGACGCGCGCCGGAAGGCGGCGTCGACGTCCGCCGTCGCGGCCCCCTCCCGGGACGCGACCCGCGCGAGCAGAGCCTGGCACGCCGGCCGGCACATCCCGTGGAAGAAGGGCCGTACTCCCACCACGCGCCTCTCCATCGCCCGCGCCTCTCGGTGGCGTCCCAGCCGGGTCAGCGCCTTGGCCGCCAGGGAGTAGGTGAAGGTCTGCTCGAGCACGGCGTCGTCCGCGCCCGGGGCGAGGCGGCCCTCCCAGGCACGAAGCGCGTCCTTGTACTCGCCGCGCAGATAGGCGACCCACCCGCGCGCGAAATCCTCGAGGCGCGGCATCTCGCCCATCATGACGCTCTCGCCGTAGTTGATGGGCGGCACGACCACGACGACCGGCACGCCGCGGGCCTTCGCCGCGCGCAGCATCCCGGAGACACGCTCCTCGAACGTCACGCCCATCTTCATGGCGTCGATCCGCCTCTGCTCGACGGTCAGCTCGGGAGGCTCCCCGCCGCCGTGCGTGGCGCCGATGGTCGAGAGGATGAGCCGTAGACGCAGCGCCGGCACAAGCGGGCGCTCGTAGGTCTCGTTGTGTCCCGACATCAGCACGATGAGGTTCGGGGAGTACTCCAGGACCTCCCGGAAGACGCGCTCCTCGCGCAGGCTGTCGTAGCCCGGCATGGCGGCGCCGATGACGACGACGTCGCGCGAGGGCAGGGCGGCCTTCAGCAGCTGGCGGAGGCCGCGCGGATGGTCGTGATGGAGAGCGCCGATGGAGCCTCCGACCACGAACACCCGGAACTCCCTCGGCGGCTTGGGCATCTCGAAGCGGGCCGAGCGTCCGCCGCGCCGCTGGGTCTCGTACGGCCCGGTCGAAACGGTTCTCGCGAAGAAGGGCTCGAGCGGGTCCGAGTAGAAGTAGGAAAGCGCGAGCCACTGGGGATCCGCCGCCTCCTCGGCCGACGACGGCGCCGCGGCGGCCAGAGCCAGCAGCAGCGCCAGGGCCCGGGTCATGGCGCCAGTATATCCAAGCCGGCGCGCCCGCGCCAGACGCGGACTTGACGGCGCGCGCCCGCGGACCTACACTGCCTCCTGAAAGGGAGGAGGACATACATGGGACTGGAGCGACAGGACGTGCAGCGGCAGACGCCGTCGGGGCTGACCTTCGAGCAGTTCATCAAGGACGTGGCGTCGAAGGCCAAGCTCAACGTGCAGATCAAGGGCCCCGACCTCGTGGTCGTGCCCTGGGACCTCTCCGAGGGCCGCAAGCAGAACACGTTCGTGCGCCCGCTCGGCACCACCGGGTTCGGGCTCGTCATATCCTTCTTCTCCCCGACCAAGAAGATCGTCACGGGCTCCGAGCTCGACTTGGCGGCCTGCCTCGAGCTCCTGCGCAAGAACGCCCGTTTCGCCCACGGCGCGTGGGCCATCGCCAGCGTCTTGGGCGAGGAGTACCTGGGCGTGCAGGACACCCAGCTCGCCCATACCATGCAGCCCGATGAGTTCTACGCGGCGGCCCTGACCACGGCACGGCTGGCCGACGAGATGGAGCAGAAGTTCGGGGGCGACGTCTTCTGAACGCGCCCGCGCGCGAGCGGAGCGTCATCGGCCCCGCCGCCGACTGGGCCCACCTCGTCCTCTCGCCGTTGTGGGCGCTGGGTCTGGGCCTGCTCCTGGGCGCGACGCCCTTGGCCCGGATGAAGCTCTCCGCCTTCGGCTTGAGCGGCTCGCCGGTGGACGGCTTCATCGGGGTCTTCATCGCGGCGCACCTGTTCATCGTCATCGCGCGCAGCCACCTCGACCCCGTCGTGCGCGAACGCCACCCGGTCCGCTTCTTCATCGTGCCGCCGGTCCTGCTCGCCCTCCTTCTGTCCTCGCCGCTGGCGCGCGTGTCGGCCGTCGTGCTCGCGACCTGGTGGGACGCCTACCACTCGAGCCTGCAGACCTTCGGCATCGGCCGCCTCTTCGACATGAAGGCGGGCAACGACCCCCAAGCCGGGCGCGGGCTGGACCTCGGGCTCAACCTGCTCCTTTATATGGGGCCCCTGCTGTCAGGGGTGCTGCTCCTCTTCCACTCGAGCTCTTTCCTCGAGTTCGCGGGGACCGGATTGTCGCCGCTGACCCAGCTGTCCGGCTTCATGCTGGCGTGGCAGCCTCTGGTGCGCCGGGTGCTGCTCCTCGCGGCCGTCCCCTTCCTCGCTTACTATCTCTGGAGCTACCGGCGCCTGGCGCGCCAAGGCTACGTCGTGGACCGCCGCAAGGTCGCGCTGTACGTGAGCACCGCGCTGTGCTCGGTCTGGGCGTGGGGCTTCAATCCGCTGGGCATGGGCCTGTTCATCATGAACTTCTTCCACGCCTGGCAGTACTACGCGCTGGTGTGGCGCTACGAGGGCGACAACGTCGCCGCGCTGGCCGGCGAGCGCGGCGC
>CAZTZW010000369.1:0-3446 GCA_964618085.1 uncultured Elusimicrobia bacterium | reverse complement strand
AACTGAGATGAAGCTCCGCACGAACGACAAGTTGCCGATGACGCGCTCGACGATGACCCCGAGGGCCAGGACCGAGGACAGGACGAGGAGGTGGATGACCCAGTCTCCGCCCGTGCCCGCGAAGGCTCTGATGAGGTCGAGGCTGTGCATGGGTGGGGTCCGGACCCTTCCTCGTTACAGGCTGCCGAAGCGCACGGAGTATTTGACGAACACGTTGCGGCCCGGCGCGAGGGCGTACGTCCTGTAGCGGCTCAGGTGGTCCCGGTAGCGCGTATTGAACAAGTTCTCGACGCCGAGGTCCAGGCGGCCCGACGCCAGCCGCGGCGTCTCCGCGCCGAGGGTCAGGTCGTAGACGGCGTAGGCCGCGGTCGTCGTCTCGCCGGCGTCCACCCGGTGCTGCTTGGCGGCGAGGTTGGCGGTGAAGGCCGCGTAGGGGTTCGTCACGGGCCCGAGGGCGCGCCGCGAGACGCGCGCGCCCGTCCTCAGGCGGTTGGCGGGCATGAGGGGCAGGGGACGGCCCGTGGCCTCGTTGCGGGCGTGCAGGGTCGAGCCCGCGGCGTCGAGCGAGAGCCAGTCCAAGACCTGGGCCGAGCCCGCGAGCTCGACGCCCACGAGCGAGGCGTTCGTCTGCCGGAGGTTGAACATCGGGAGCCCCGAGTCGGGGTCGTTGGCGCCGGTCGCGGAGGGGAAGATGAAGTCCTTGATGCGGTGGCGGAAGCCGGTCAGCTCCGCGGCGAAGCGGTCGCCGCCGCGGCGCAGGGAGGCCTCGACGTTGAGGGAGCGCTCGGGCGTCAGCGCGTTCGAGCCCGTCTCGAAGCGCCCCGTGCCCTCGTGCTCGCCGTTGACGAACAGCTCGAACGGCGTGGGCGCGCGCCAGCCGGTCCCCACGGAGGCCGTGAGAGCCCAATGCTCCAGGAAGCGCCAGGCCGCTCCGACGGAGCCGGTGAGGGCCTGGAAGTTCCGGGTCTGCGCGTTCACGCCCAGGTCCCTCTCGGTCTTGACCCACACGCGGCGGGAGTCGAAGCGCCCGCCCGCCGACAGCGTCACGGGACCGGCCTCGTACTCCTCGAAGACGAAGGCGCCGAAGTCGCCCTGGCGGTAGCCCGGGATGAGCTTCTCCCGGCCCTGGGTGTCGTTGCGCTGCTCCATGGCCGACACGCCCATCGAGCCGCGCAGGCCGCTGGGCAGGTCGTGGTGCAGGCGCAGGTCCTGGGTGAAGCTGTCGAGCACGAGGCGCAGCTTGGAATCCGCGGCCTCGGCGTTCTCGAACTCCTGGCGGCGGTTGCGCTGCCAGCCGGCCGTGAGGTCCGCCTTCCAGTCGCCCAGCGGCAGGACGACACCCGCGCGGGCGCGGTCGTGGCCCACCTTCTGGTGCTTCGTGGCGCCGGGGCTGGCGACCGGGTCCTCGTGGATCTGGAGGGACTGCTCGTAGGAGTCGTAATCGAGCGTCACCGAGCCCCAGTCCTTCTGCAGGCCGAGCCCGCCGAACGCGGCCTGGTCCTCCATGCCGCTGTTGAACAAGGTCCGCTCCGGCGTGACGAGGTCGCCGGTGCGGCGCACGAAGCCGCCGGCACGGTACGCCAGGCCGCCGTTCAGGCCGCCGCGCACGCTCGCGGCGCCCGTGCCGCTGCGGTTGACCGAGCGTCCTTCCGTCTCCGCCTCCGCGCCGAAGCTGCCGGGCGCCGCGCCGAGGGGCGCGCCGCGGCGCACGATGTTGAGCACCCCGCCGAGCGCGTCGGAGCCGTAGAGCAGGCTGTGGGGGCCGCGCAGGACCTCGACGCGGTCGAGGTCGAAGGGGGAGACCTCGGGGGCGTGCTCGCCGCCCCACTGCTGGCCTTCCTGGCGCACTCCGTCCACCGCGGTGACGACGCGCTGGGAGCTCAGGCCGCGGATGACGGGCTTGGCGATGCCCGAGCCGGTGGTCTGGGCCGCCACGCCGGGCAAAGACGCCACGGTCTCGCCGACCGTGCCCTTGCGCGCCTGGCGCAGGGCCGCGCCCTCGAGCACGCTCACCGACTGCGGGGACGTGAGCAAAGACGCCGCCTGGGGCTTGGCCGACACCGTGACCATCGGCGTCTCCAGCAGGCCGGCCTCGAGCTTGGCGTCGAGCGTCGCCGCGCCCGTCGCGAGCTCCACGGGCAGCAGGGCGGTGCGCAGGCCCGCGCGGGAGAACTGCACCACGGCGCGGCCGGCGGGAAGGTCCTTGAAGGCGTAGCGGCCGTCGGCGCCGCTGACGGCGCTCAAGCGCAGCGAGGGCAGGCGCACCTCGACGCCGGCGACGGGCGCGCCGTCGGGCCCGGTGACGGTCCCGGAGAGGTCGGCGGCGACGGCGGCGTTCGCGAGCAGGCTGAGGAGGAGGGCGGCGAGGAAGTTCTTGTTCATAATGATAATGATAGTACATTATCAAATAAATCGGCGTCAAGCATGAAATGATATGATGTTCTCATGAAGCCCGCTCCCGCCCGCGACACCGCCCAGCGCCGCGCCATCCGCGCCGCGCTCGAGGCCGCCGGCCGCCCGTTGGGCGCGCTCGAGGTCCTGCAGGCCGCCAAGTCCGGCGCGCCGGGCCTGGGCATCGCGACGGTGTACCGCAACCTCAAGGCGCTGGTGGAGGGGGGCGAGGTCGCCGCCGTCGAGCTGCCGGGCGAGGCGCCGCGCTACGAGTTCGCGGGCAAGGAGCACCACCATCATTTCCTGTGCGGCTCCTGCGACAAGGTCTACGAGCTGGGCGGCTGCCTGGGCGGCCTCAAGAGCCTCCTGCCGCGCGGCTTCAAGCTGGGCTCGCACGAACTCCTCCTGCACGGGACCTGCGCCTCGTGCGCTCGCTAGCGGCCTGGGTCGAGTCGGCCGACCGAGCGCTGTTCCATAAGCTCAACCGCGACTGGACCGCGCCCTTCCTCGACTCCTTCCTGCCCCACCTCACCGACCTGCACAAGCAGAAGTGGTTCCTTTATACGGCCGCGGCCGGGCTGGCTTGGTGGGTCTGGAAGGGGCGCAAGCCGGCCGTGAAGGCCATCGTCGTCATCGGCCTGGCCATCGGGCTCACGGACTTCGTCAACCACCGTCTCGTGAAGCCCGTCATCCACCGCCCGCGTCCGGAAAAGGCGGGGATCTCGCCCATCCTGCGGACGCCTTCGCACGCGGGCTGGTCCTTCCCGTCCAACCACGCCGCCAACATGGGCGCCGCGGCCTCGGCCCTGTCCTACGCCTATCCCGCCTGGGCGCCGGCATTCCTGATACCGGCCGTCCTCGTGGCCTACAGCCGCGTCTACTGCGGCGTCCACTTCCCCGCCGACGTCCTAGCGGGGCTCCTGCTCGGCTTCTTCATCGGCCGCCTCGTCGCCTACCTGCTGCTGGGCACCGACAACATCCCGAACGGGAAGAAGCGGAAAAGTTGACAAAGGGGACAGGCACCTAGGTCAACTTTCTATGGAGTTGACCTAGGT
>CAZTZW010000368.1:0-3450 GCA_964618085.1 uncultured Elusimicrobia bacterium | reverse complement strand
GGGCTTCTTCATCATCCACCCGCGGGAGCGCAAGAAGAAGATCGACCGCGACTACGCCCTGTTCCTCAACGAGTGGTCCCTGCATCCCGGCACCTCCCGTCCGGACCCGAGCGTGATGACCGACTTCAACCTGTTCACCTTCAACAGCCGCGCCTTCCCGGGCACCGCGCCACTGGCCGCCAAGCCCGGGGAGCGAGTGCGCATCCGCATCGGGAACGTCTCCCAGGACTGTCACCCCATCCACCTGCACGGCCATACCTTCAAGATCGTGGCGACCGACGGCGGCGACATCCCGGAGAGCGCGCAATGGCCCGAGACCACCGCCGTCGTCTGTCCCGGCCAGACCCGCGACTTCGAGTTCACCGCGATCGGAGGGGATTGGGCCCTGCATTGCCACAAACGGCACCATCCCATGAATCCCATGGGTCACGGCGTCCCCAACATGATCGGCGTGGACCAGAAAGGCGTCGAGGAGCAGGTGAAGAAGCTGGTCCCCGGCTATATGGCCATGGGCGAGAAGGGGATGGAGGAGCACGCCGCCCATGCCAAGCACATGCAAGGGCCCGAGAACACTCTGCCGATGATGGGGGGCGACGGCCCTTTCGGGAATCTCGGCATGGGCGGGATGTTCACCGTCCTCAAGGTCCACGATGACTTGCCGGCGCTCGGAGACGCCGACGACTACATGAAGCGCGTGAAGCTCCCCGGCGACCTGGGCTGGTTCAAGAACCCGCCGGGCACCGTGGCCCGCTCCATCAAGACGAGGAAGTCCGAGCCCGATGTCTATTCATGCCCCATGCACCCTGAAGTGCGGGCTGCCGCCCCCGGGAAGTGCCCGAAGTGCGGCATGCCTCTCGTCGAACGACGTTCGCATGACTAAAGGAGGTCGTATGAAGAAGCTGCTGCTGACGGTCGTCGTGATGGGCGCGGCCGCTGCCGTCGCCTATGCCGCGGACTGCTGCGGCGTACAGGCGGCGTGCTGCGCGACGCGCCCGCCGTGCTGTCAAGGCCGCTAGTCCCGAGAAGCCGCAAGGGGGCCCTCTCTCGCGGGAGGGCCCCTTCTTTTGGCACACTCCCGGCATGGAGCCGAAACAGGACGCGCCGCTCGCGCCGATGCTGGTCGGGCTGGCCGCGTCCGTCGGCTTCCTGACGGGCTGGACGCGCGTCGTCTCGCCGCGCGCGGTCGCGGCGCTCGGCCCCGAGACCGGGCATTGGCTGGGGCTCGGCGCGGGCGTGCTCCTCTCGGTGGTCGTCTACACTTACGCGTCGCGAGCCGTGGGCGGGCGCTAGTGCGCGCGGCTCTCGCCGGGCTGGTCCTCCTGGGCGCCTGCGCGAAGAGCGAGCCGCCGCCGCCGCGCTTCGTAGCGACGGTCGCCGCGGCGACGGCCGCGCCGCCCTCCGTGCTCGAGCTAAAGGGGGCGGGAAGCCTGCCGGGGAAGGTCGTGCCGGTGTGGGTCCAGCGCGCCATGGTGCCCGAGGAGATCCTGGGCGCGCTCCCCGATGGGCGGCGCCCGTCCGGCGACGCGGACGCCAAGGCGGTGGCGCGCATCGACTGCCGCTCCGAGCCGATGGGCGCCTACAGCGACGGAGTGCCGGCCTACCGCAGCGTGTGCTCCGTCGAGGTTCGTGAGTTCCCCGGGATGACTCTGCGCGCCCGCCGCGCCTTCACGGGCAAGGTCCCGCCGCGGATGCAGGAGGAGGGGCGTTTCAGCTCCATGACTCCTCCCGACTACCCCGCTATCGCGGACTGGCTGAGCTCCCTTCCCCTGAAATAGCACGGGAGCCCGTAAAATAGGGGGACAGGCCCCCTGCTTTACAGGCCTGTCCCCTAGCTTAAGTGACCTGTCCCCTGGCTTAAGGGGACAGTCCCCAAAAATACGGGCGCCCGGTTGTCCGCGCGTCCTTGGGGTTAAGGACGTGAGGGCCGGGCGCCCGCAAAAGTCAGCGCGACGCCAGCATGCTGTCGTTGGCGCGCAGGCGGCCCGCGTCGGCCAGGCCGCCGCCCTGGGCGTTGCCGTCGAGGCCGGGGAGGGGGGTGGACGCGGCGCCCAGCGCCAGGCGCACGTCGCGCGCGCCCAACGAGAGGGCGATGGCGGCCAGGCCGCTGACGTGCGGCGCGGCCATCGAGGTGCCCGACATGGTCTCCGGATCGCCGCCGCCGAGGCGCAGCGAGGGGACGTCCATGCCCGGGGCGATGAAGTCCACCTCGGGTCCGCGGCTGGAGAAGAAGGCGAGCTTGTCGTTCTTGTCGGAGGCGCCCACCGCGATGGTCTCGGGGTAGCGGGCGGGGAAATTGACGGCGGAGCCGGTGTTGCCGGAGGCGGCGACGATGACCAATCCCTTGGCGGCGGCGGCCTGGACGGCGCGGTGCAGCGGCTCGCTGCCCTCGTCGGCGCCCAGGCTCATGTTGGCGACCTGCATGCCGTTGGCGACGGCCCACTCGATGCCGGCGATGACGTCGTCGTAGGTGCCGTCGCCGTTCTTGTCGAGGACGCGGACCGCGTAGAGGCTGACCTCCGGGGCGACGCCGACCACGCCCTGGCCGTCGCGGCGGGCGCCGATGGTGCCGGCGACGTGGGTGCCGTGGCCCTCCTCGTCGTGCCAGTCCTCGGGCTTGTTCTTGTCGAGGGCGTTGAATCCGCCGACGAGGACGCCGGCCAGGTCCTTGTGGGCGCGGTCGACGCCGGTGTCGATGACGGCGACCTTGACGCCCTTGCCCCGCGAGCGCGGCCAGGCCGCGGCGGCTTTCACGCGCTGCACGCCCCAGGGCTGCTCGGGGTCCGCGACGCCCTCGGGGGCGGTCTTGGGGGTCGGCGCGAAGCGGGGGAGGACGCCGGGGTCGGGGAAGGCGAAATCGGGGAGCGCGCCGTTGTCGCGGCGCACGCTCTTGAGCCAGTTCTTGACCGGAGAGGCGTCCACGCGCTCGACGCCGGCGTCGCCGGCGAGGCGGGCCTTGGCGATGGCGAGCCGCTCGAGCGGGACCTCGATGACCACCGCGTTGATGAGCGCCAGCTCGCGGACCACCGCGCAGCCGGCGGCGCGCGCGGACTTCACGCACTGCGCCATGGAGACCCCGTCCTTGCAGCTGACGATGCGTCTCTCGGTCTCGCCGGCCGACAGCGGGCAGAACTGCGCGCGCGCGACGGGAGCGAGGAGCAGGAGGCCGAGGAGGAGTCGGATGGAGGGGGTCATAGGACCTAGTCTAGTAGGACCTATGGACCCTCCTCAGGGTCTAAAGACCTATATGCATCTAGGACCAAAGGCCTAGCTAGTTTGGGTCAAGAGAAGGGTCGCGGATGACCCCGCTCGGCCCAGGCGCCCGGGCGCTTCCACTGATATCATGTCTTCGACGCCAAACCACGCTCATCGAGGGATAGACATGGTTCGACGCCTCACCGCCGTCCTGCTCTCCGCCGCCCTTGGCGGTGAAGCGCAGCTTGGCGGTGCCCG
>CAZTZW010000367.1:0-3464 GCA_964618085.1 uncultured Elusimicrobia bacterium | reverse complement strand
GCGTCGTGGAAGCGGACGCTCTCCCCGGCGATGGTCAGCTCGAAGCGGACGTGCGGGCTCTCGCCGCCGACCGTGATGCGCCCGGACATGCCCAGGTGGAAGACGACGTCCGGGCGGTCCTTGAGCAGGGCGAGCAGGAACTTGCCCTTGCGTCCGAAGCCGAGCAAGGTCGCGCCTTGGAGCGCGGCCACCGCGGCGCGCGGCGGGGCGCGGTAGAAGGTGGGCTTGCCGACCCGCACGGCCTCGATGACCTTGCCGGCGTAGCGCTCGCTGAGGACGCGGCGGACGGTCTCCGCCTCGGGCAGCTCGGGCACGGGACGCCTAGTACTGCGGGACGGAGGGGTCGATGCGCGCCGACCACGCCAGGATGCCGCCCGCGACGTTGACGGCGTCGTAGCCCTGCAGGCGCAGGTAGTGCGTCGCCTGCGCGGAGCGGCCGCCCGAGCGGCACATCACGGCCACGGGGCGGGCCTTGTCGAGCTCGGCGACGCGCTGGGGGAGCTGCCCCAAGGGGATGTGGGTCGGCTTGACCCCCGGGATGCTCGCGATCTCGAGCTCGTGCGTCTCGCGGACGTCGAGCAAGGTGAACGCTTCCTTCTTGTCCAGCTTGGCCTTCAGTTCTTCGACGGTCATCTCGGTCGCCATGCCCCTAGTATAGGAAACCGGGTCAGCGCCGGGGCGGGGGAAAGCGGTCCAGCAAGGTCAGGCGCACGGCGTTGTAGGTCAGCACCACGAACAGGACGAAGATGGTCAAGCCGAGGAGGCCCCAATCGGTGCCGAACAGGGACACGGTGCCTACGTGGCGCCCGAAGACGCCCGTGTCGCTCGCGAGGTCGAGTTCCGCCAGCAGGGACCAGATCGCCACGGGCAGCAGCACCCACCAAGGCGCGACCTTGAAGGTGAGCCAGTGGTCGTCGAGGCCGCGCCGCTCCGCGGCGCGCTCCAGGCGCACGGCGAGGACCATCCAGAGCGCGAAGCCGGCGATCCACATCGCCGCCACGAGGCCCGGGTTCAGCCGTCCCAGCATCGGGGTGCAGAGATAGCCGAGCCCGTACAGAGCGGCGACCCCGGCGGAGGCGAGGCGTATCCAGGAGCGGCGTCGGTCGCCGGCGTTGCTTCTCATGGGGGGGAGTCTGTGCGACGGCCCGATTCTAGGAATACGAACGGACCCCTTCAAGGCCCATGGAGGCCTAGCGGGAGGGGCCGGCCTTGAGGTATTCGATGAGCAGTTCCTCGCGGACGGCTTGGAGCGGGCTTTTCGGGTCCCAGGGGTCGTTGAGGTTCTTGCCCGGGCAGGCGGTGGACTTCATGTGGTGGTGTCCGGCGATGTGCTTGGGCGAGAGCTTCAGCTCCCAGGCCAGCCGGCGCAGCAGGGCCTTCAGCGAGGCGAGCTGCTTCTCGGCCGGCCTCTGTTTGGAGAAGTCGCCCATGAGCACGATGCCCACGCTGCCGGTGTTGTGGCGCTCCACGTGCGCGCCCAGGCGGTCGAGGGGCCGGCCTTCGAGGATGCGTCCTTCCCAGTCGATGAGATAGTGGTAGCCGACGTCGTTCCAGCCGCGGATGTGCTTGTGGAGGACCTGCGCGGTGAACGCGTGCCGCCGCGACGCCTCCCAGCTCGCCTTGCCGGTCAGCGCCTTCACCTCGTCCGTGACGGGGAAGGCCGTGTGATGCAGCACGAACCGCCACTTCTTCGGGTCCGACGCCATGCGCGCCGGCAGCTCCGCTCCCCATTCCGCGCGCGTCTTCATGGCCGGCTTGGGGGGAGGGGCGGCGGCGGCGAGGACGGCGGTCAGCAGCAGATGCGTCGTGAACACGCGACGATTATATAAAGACGAAGGGCCGGCTCTTCCGAGCCGGCCCTCGGTTCGACTTAAGCGCCTGTCCCTTAAGTCGAATCCGGCTAGAAGTCCTCGCTGAAGGCGACGGCGCCGGTGACGCCGACCTGGTAGGCGGAGACGCGACGCTCGAAGAAGTTCGCCAGCTCCTGCACGTCCTGCAGCTCCATGAAGTTGAAGGGGTTCTTGGAGTTGTAGACGGGCTTGATGCCCAGGGCGGCCAGACGCTGGTCGGCGATGCACTGCAGGTACTGGCGCATGCCGTTGGCCGAGAGGCCGGCGATGCCCTGTCCGAGCAGGTCCTCGGCGAAGGCCATCTCGCACTCGATGGCCTCCTTCATCATGACCACCACGTCCTGCTCCATCTTCGGCGTGAAGAGGGTGGGATCCTCGGCGCGGGCGGTCTTGATGATCTCGTTGGCCGCGGCGATGTGCATGGACTCGTCGCGGAACACCCAGTTCGTCCCGCCCGCCAGGCCGTTGAGGAGGCCCTTGGAGCGCAGGAAGTAGACGTAGGCGAAGGCGGCGAAGAAGAACAGGCCCTCGACGCAGGAGGCGAAGCAGATGAGGTTCATCATGAACTGACGCTTCTGGTCCTGGGTCTCGAGCCGGTCGAGCTTGTCGATGGAGCTCATCCACTTGAACATGAACTCGGCCTTCCGCTTGATGGCGGGGATGTTGTCGATGGCGGCGAAGGCCTTGGCGCGCTCCTCGTGGTCGGGGATGTAGGTGTCGAGCAAGGTGAGGTAGAACTCGACGTGCGTGGCCTCCTCGAAGAGCTGGCGCGAGAGGTACAGTCGCGCCTCGGGGGAGTTCACGTGCTTGTAGAGGTTGAGGACGAGGTTGTTGCCGACGATGGAGTCGCCGGTGGCGAAGAACGCGACCAGCCGGTGGATGAGGTGGCGCTCGGCGGGGGTGAGCTTGGCCTTCAGGTCGCCCACGTCAGGGGAGAAGTCCACCTCGTCGACGGTCCAGGTGTTCTTGATGCCGGCCTTGTACATCTCGAAGAACACGGGGTACTTCATCGGGCGCAAGGTCAGATTGAAGCCGGGGTCGAGGATCATTGGTTTTCTCCGTGCGTCTCGGTGGTCGTACGGGGCGGAAGCGGCGGCGCGAAAAATCATCCCCCGCCGGGGCTTTTGAGGGCCCCGGCGGGGGACACGTGTTATCTTACTGGCAGGCCTCGCAGCTCTCCGGGTTCTCCAGGGAGCAGGCCACGGCGGCGGCGTCCGGCGCGGCCGCGGGAGCGGCCTCCGCCGGGACGGGAGCCGACGCGGTCGTCGTGGTCACCGTGGACTTGGCGATCTTGGTGGCCGGGCGCGAGCGCAGGTAATAGGTCGTCTTGATGCCCTTCTTCCAGGCGTACATGTACATGGAGGACAGCTTGCCGATGTTCGGGCTCTCCATGAACAGGTTGAGCGACTGGCTCTGGTCGATGAACGCGCCGCGGTCGGCGGCCATGTCGACGAGGGAGCGCATCGGGATCTCCCAGACGGTGCGGAACAGCGCCCGCACGTTCTCGGGGATCTCCGCGATGTCCTGGATGGACCCTTCCG
This sequence comes from uncultured Elusimicrobia bacterium, assembly GCA_964618085.1. Classification (GTDB taxonomy): domain Bacteria; phylum Elusimicrobiota; class Elusimicrobia; order UBA1565; family UBA9628; genus GWA2-66-18. The sequence goes on along the minus strand of CAZTZW010000367.1, from coordinate 73 downwards.
CCATCTTGATGCGGTTGCGCATCTCTTCATTCCAGAGACCGAGCTTCTTGAGCTCGAGCACCAGGTACTTGTT
>CAZTZW010000366.1:0-3469 GCA_964618085.1 uncultured Elusimicrobia bacterium | reverse complement strand
AACGGATGCTCGACGTCCGGCACGCCCGCGGCCAGACGCTCGCCCACCGCGCGCTCCTCGTCGGGCGGGAACGGATAGGCCGCGGCCGTCGCGCGGTCCAAGCCCTTGAAGTGGTCGGCCGCGGCGCGAGAGAGCGGCAGCAGGCTCTCCCGGCTGGGAGAGCCTCCGCGCGCCAGCATGACGGCCGCGCCGGCCGCCAGACTAATCACCGCTAGAGGTAGGAGGTTCCTTCGCACTGTCGTCCATGCGCACGTACAAGCTCGAGCCGCCCAGGAGCACGACGCCCAGACCGACGAAGCTCGCGACGCGGTACGGGAGAGGGAGCTGCGACGTGTCGAAGAGCAGCGCCTTGGCCACGCAGGCGCCGAGCAGCCACAGCGCGGGCACGCGCAGCTCGCGCCAGCCCGCGGCCAGACCGCCCAGCAGGTAGGCCATGCCCAGCGCCGTCCACGCCATGGTGAGCTGGACGCGGTCGAGCTCCTTGGCGCAGTAGGACGCCATCAAGACCAAGGAGACCAGCGCGAGCATGCCCGCGGACTGCGCGTCGAGCTCGGTGGGCGCGCCCCAGCGGCGCTCCTTCGCGACGGCCACCGTGCCCAGCAGCGCCGCGCACGAGAACCAATAGAACATGGACTGAGCCGAGGTCGCCCCGCCGAGCAGGGCCGGCGGCGCCGTGATGTAGGAGATGCCGGCCTCCGCGGCCGTGCCCATCGCCAACAGCAGCGCCTGCTGCTTGAAGTGGGTGCGCTCCGTGACGCGCCCCGTCAGATACAGGAAGGCGCTGCCGAACGCCCAGATGGGCAGGCGCATGCGCCCGTCGAACTCCTTGTAGACCGCGAAAGAGAGGGCCATGAGGGCGACCCAGGTGAGCGCCTGGCGCTGCTCATCGAGGCTCCAGGGCTTCCACTGCGACGCGAGCGCCTCGTCGACCGGACCGTCGAAGTAGAGGTACGCCCAGCCCGCGAGCATCACCCCGGTCACGAGCAGGCGGGGGCTCATGCCGACGACGGAGGACCCGGCTCCGTAGTCCACGAACAGCGAGTAGACGCCCACGCCGAGTTCGAGGATGGACGCCTGCACCCACAAGTGGAGGCGCGGTATGCGGGCGCCCGCGGCCTCGGCCGCGACGGCAAGCCCCACCAGCGCGCACGTGAACGGCGCCGCGTCGAGCACCCCCCACAACCCGAGCACCAGCGCGGCCGAGCCCGCGTACAGCCAGAACTCCCCCGCCGGCTTCTCCCACTCCTCGGCGTCGTTCAGCCACACGCGGTAGAAGCGCGAGAACAAGTAGGAGAGGGCCGCGAACACGAACATCGCCGCCGACGCCGAAGCGCGCTGCGCCGCGCCGCGCGAGGCGGTGTCCGCGTAGAAGAAGAAGGTCGCCATGGCCATGGTCAGGCCCGACGCGCGCCAGACGGGAGCGTCGAAGAACAACCCCAGCCACACCCAGCCGCAGGAGATGCCCGCCCAGGCGATGAGCTTCCACATCGGGTCCGGCATCTCGAAGGCCGCCGCCGCCAAGGTCGCCAGCGCGAGCACGCCGCACAACCCCGCGCCCGTCGAACGCTTGGGCATGACCTTGAGGTAGCCCAATCCCGGCAGGGCGAAGAACAGCGAGAGCAGGCCCGCGCGGGAGAGGGACACCGACCCGAAGTACGCGCGGCCGAGGCTCCCGGCGAAGGCGACGAACGCGACCGCGTTGATCGACAGCGCCGCGTCGAAGAGCTTCTCCTGTCCCGCCGACAGGAGGTTGGCCCTCGCGCGGGGGATGAACGGCAGCGCCGCCACCGCGAGGTACGCGCCCGCCTGCCAGCCCGCGATGCGGATGAACTCCGCGAGCGAGTGGCCGGGGGCGTTCCGGATGAAGTCGAGGTAGTGAGGGACGTAGCTGGCGTGGAAGCCCGCCAAGCTGATGAGGAGCACGTCGGCCTCGCCCGTCTCCGCCGCGACGACCGCGCAGGCGGCGTGGAGCAGCAGGAAGAGGTCGAAGGACGTGACCTCCTCGCGGCAGAAGAAGAAGACGAAATAGGTCAGCGCGAAGGCGTAGAGGCGGAACGGACGCGAGCCCGTGGAGAGGGCGTGGCCCACCATGCCCAGGGCGGTGACGCCCAGCAGGGCGAGACCGACCGTGCCGCTCTCGACGATCTTCGTGGGCGGGAAGTGGTACGCGGCGTAGGCGGTCACGTACAGCACCGTCCAGCCGCCGCCCGTCAACGTCTGCGCGAACTCGCGGAAACGCTCGTCGCCGCGCACCTTGAGCCCCAGACCGATGAGGGCCGCGCCGAGAGCGGAGGCCATGAACACGCGTTCGGCCGGGCCGGTGTGCGTCGCGCGCCAGACCAGGAAGAAGACCACGCCCAGCGCGAGCACCACCATGCCCGCGTACTGGAGGACCTTCTCGCCGACGAACTTCTCGTCGAACTTCCAGGGCGCGGCCGGGGCCTTGACCGGCGCCCCGGCGCTGACCGCCTCGGCGAGAGTGGGCTCCTTCTTCGCGGACTTGAGCACGATGCGTCCCGGCGCGAGCGGCGGTTTGGCGGGCTCCTTCGCCGGCTCTTTCACCGGTTCTTTAGGCGCCAGGAACCGGAGATAGGCGGGGGAGGCGCCTTCGGGAGAGGTCGCGGGACCGGCGGCCGGGGACGCGGAGGGCGGGACGGACGGCCCCTTGGCCGCCTTGAGGGATTCGACCTCGGAGCGCAGGGCGCGCAGCTCCCAGCGGAGGGCCCGGAGCGTCTCTTTCACGTCCAGATCGTCCGGTTCCGGTTCAGCCATAGGAGTCGGAAGTATAAAGGGCCCCCTCGACGCGGTCAAGCCCGCCCGGACGCCTGGACGGGTCGCTTCTTGGACACCGCTGACGCGGCCTTGTTCCTTTCTATATAATCCCCGCCATGGCCGAGGGCGAGAGCAAGGAATTCAAGCCGCTGCTGGACGTGGGCGCCATCGCCCTCAACGAGACCAGCGAGCTCAAGTTCTACGTCGACGAGTTCAAGGGCCATAAATACGCCTCGGTGCGCACCTTCGTCAAGGGCGACGCCTACTCCGGCCCCACCAAGTCGGGCGTCACCCTCAACGCCCGCGTGCTCGAGGAGGTCCTCAAGGCCCTCGAGAAGCTGCCCGCCGAACCCGCCGCCCTCGAGGACGTCGAGCTCGTCCGCGTGCCCAAGAAGGCGGGCGTCGAACTGGTCGCGCGCATCACCATCTTCAAGGACACCACCGGCGTGGACCTGCGCGAGTGGGTGGATGAGCCCGAGTACAAGGGCTGGTCCAAGAAGGGCGTGCGCATTCCTTATAAAGAGCTGGCCAAGGCCCTCGGCTTCATGCGCCAGATGAAAGCCGCTGTCGCAAAAGCCTGACACCCCCCCACCTGGCAGGCGTCCGCAAGACCTGTTATATTGAGGAAGTCATGAAGCGCCCGTCTTTGTTCCTGCTATCCCTCTGCCTCGCCTCGCCCGCCGTCTCGGGGCCGAAG